>DATJOU010000313.1:0-14798 GCA_035506775.1 Solirubrobacteraceae bacterium
GACAGCGTCTGGCCTTCCACCGTCGAACCGCTCACGGTGGGCAGGGCGGTGTTCACCGGAGCCGTAGGTGGCGTGGCCGCGATGGCGGCCGTCGCCGCCGAGGTTGCCTGGGTCGAGCCTCCCGTGTTGGTGGCCGTCACCACGACGCGCAGGGTGTTTCCCACGTCGGTCGAGATGAGCTTGTACGTGGAAGAGACGGCTTTGGAGATGTTGGTGCACCCTTCACCGGCCGTGTTGCAGTCCTCCCACTGGTATGAGAACGAGGTCGGGCTGCCCGACCAGGACCCGGTGGTCGCCGACAGGGTCTGCCCTTCCACCGCCGAGCCGCCGATGGCCGGAGGTGTCGTGTTCACAGGGGCGGCGGGCGGGGGTGAGCCGACGACGTTGGTGGAGGCGTAGAAGGACGCGGGCGAGTTGGCCCACGACGCGCCATTCGACCACGACGAGGGGAGCACGGTCAGCGAGCTCGACGCGCTGGTCTCGGTCGGGCCGCCGCCCGTGGCGAGATCGCGCAGGGCCAGCGTGCCGGTCGGGGCGAGCGCGGCGAGCCAGTAGACGGATCCCGAGTGAACGGACACGGGTGTGACTTCGACGGCGTTCCAGGCGCCGACCGAGGGCGAGACGATCACCCCGCTGGCCAGCAGCGTCGAGGGTTCTCCCGACGTCCCTCCGTATAGCCCGACCACGATTGCGGGGGCGGTGTTGCCGGCGGCGACGTACAAGGACAGGCTGTGCACCGTCCCACCGGTCGAGGAGGTGTACTCGAAGGCTTCCGCCGACCCTCCTGCCGAGGTATCGGTGCTGGACTGGACCGCCGAGCTGCCCACCAGCAGGCCGGAGGATTCCGCGGCGCTCACGACGGCACTCGCGGCCGAGCTGGCGGAGGTCGATCCGCCCGCGTTGCTCGCCGTCACCACCACTCTGATCGTGTGGCCGACGTCGCTCGCTGTGAGCCTGTAGCTCGAGCTGCTCGCCCCGGTGATCTCCGAGCAGCGTTCACCTGAGCTGTTGCAGTCCTGCCACTGATAACCGTAAGCGGTGGGACTGCCCGACCAACTTCCGCTGGACGCGCCGAGTTCCTGGCCTTCGGTGGCCGTCCCGGCGATCGCCGGCAGCGCGGTGTCGGCCGGTGGGGGCGTGGGAGCCGGTTCTTCCACCGGCGCCGGCGGGGTGGGTATCGGTGGAGCGGGCGGGACCGGTTCGGTCGGGGCCGGCGGCGAGGCCGGGCTTCCGGCCGTCAGGTAGGCCGAGGCCGGGCAGTCGCCGTACACGCTGCCGGTGCTCCAGTAGGCGGGGAGGGCGCCGAGGCTGGTCTGGGCGCTCGTCTGGCTCGGGCACGATCCCCATGCGCGGTCGCGGTAGCGGAGCGTGCCGCCCTCCCCGAGGATCGCCAGCCAGTAGGTCCTGCCAGCCTGAAGTTCTATCGGGGTGATCGACACGGTGGTCCACGTCCCAGCGGCCGAGGCGGGAGCCGAGCCCGCACTCAGCAGCAGCCCTGGACGGCCGCCGAGGTTGCTGTAGATCCCCATCACGACGGTCTTGGCGAGGTTGCGGGCGCTTATGTAAAGATGGCCGACATCAGCGACCCCGGTGAGACTGCCTCTCAGGCGGAACGCTTCGCCTTCACCCGCGGGAAGAGAGTCGTACTGCGATTCCACCGAGCTGGTCCCGAGCAGGACCGCAGCCGATGCGACTTCCGCCCGGCTCCGCTTGTCTCCCCGCACGACGGTGCCCCGCTTGCGGCGGCCGGCGGCCCTTCGCGTCGGCTTGTGTTTCGGGTGGCGTGCTGCACCTCGCGCTGCAGGATGCGCCGCGGCTGCCCCGAGAGCCGATGAGGTCACGAACAGAAACAACAGAACGGCTACGACGACCAGCCGGCGTGTGCCCACCCTGAACATGGAGAGGCCCCCTTTCCAAGTACTCGTATGTCGAGGAGTCCGTTCTCGACACCCACACGGGCGCGCTTGACACCGTGCGTCTCACCCTCGACGCTCGGGCCTTACCTCGGCCGAAACGGCGGACACCGACGTGTCCCCAAGAGAACGACGCACCTGTCCGCACGAGCAGGTAGGCAGGTCCTTTCCGGTTAATCGCCCATGCAGTCGCCCGACGCAGCCCTGAGGGTCGTTCTCGCCGACGACCACCATTTCTTCCGCGAGGGAATGCGTGAGCTGCTCACCGCCGAGGGCATCGTGGTGGTGGGGGAGGCCGCAGACGGGGCCGGCGCGATCTCACTCACCCGAGAGCTGAACCCCGACGTCGTCGTGGTCGACCTGACGATGCCGGAGGTGTCGGGCGTGGACGCGGTGCGTGAGCTCGTGTTGAGCGCTCCGGACACGGCGGTCGTGGTCCTGACCGCCTCCACCGACGAGCTCGACGTGCTCCACGCCCTCGCTGCGGGTGCGTCCGGGTACCTCCTCAAGGACACCCGCGTGGACGAGCTCGCGAGCGCCCTGCGCCTGGCGGCCGGCGGTCACGCCGTCGTGCTGGGCGACGCCCTGCGGGGGCTCGCGGGGCGGGTGCGAACCGACGATCGGCCGACCGACCTGGAGGACCGTGAACAGCCCGTGTTCAGCGGACGAGAGTTACAGATCATCCGCCTGATCGCGAATGGTGCCGACAACGCCGCCATCGGCCGCGAGCTGTCGATCTCGAGGCACACCGTCAAGCAGCACGTGACCAACATCTTCGAGAAGCTCGGCGTGCAGAACCGGGTTCTGGTCGCCGTGTACGCCGTCCGCTACGGGCTCGTGTGACGGTGGCGCCCGCCGCGGGGCGTGTCAGCTCGAGGCCGCGAACAGCCCGTTGCCGATCCAGCCCGTCGCCCCGCCGGTACCGGGTGGGGCGAAGAAGTAACCGCCGCCCACGGGCGTGATGTAGTCGATCATCGGCTCTTCCAGCAGCCGCTTCTGGATCGTCGCGAACTGCCTTTCGGGGCTCTGGTTGAAGGCCACGAAGATCAGACCCTGGTCGAGCTCCCCCGACCGGTCCGAGCCGCGTGTGAAGTTGTAACCCCGTCGCAGGATGCGCTGGTCGGCGGTCCGCGCGGTGCGCGGATTGGCGAGGCGGATGTGGGCGTCGAGCGGTATCCGCCTGCCGTGCGGATCGAGGTCATAGCGGGGTTCCTCGAACTCGCTGGTCCCTCCCAAGGGGGCCCCGGTGGAGCGCACCCGGCCGATCATTTCCTGCTGCTCGGTGAGGGCCACCCGGTCCCAGAACTCGACGTGCTGGCGGATGATGCGGACTACCTGATAGGTGCCACCGGCCGCCCACGCGGGCTCCCCGGGTCCGGCCCACACGAGTTCGTCCATCAGCTTGGAGTCGTTGGTGGGTGGGTTGGCGGTGCCGTCCCGGAAGGCGAACAGGTTGCGCGGGTTGTTCTTCGGGGTCGGCCCCCGCGCGGCGCCGCTGAACCCGTCGATGTTCCACCTCAGCTGCAGCGACCCGTGGACCGTGCGCAGCAGCTCTCGCAGCGTGTGGGCCACCGTGTCGCGCTGGTGGGCGCAGATCTGCACCAGCAGGTCGCCGTGGCTTTCGGCGGGGTCCAGGTCGTCGATCGGGAACGTGGGCATCTGCACCAGCTCCCGTGGGCGACGGGAGGTGAGGCCGTAGCGGTCGTCGAACAGGGATGCGCCAAAGGCGACGGTGACCGTCAGGGCGTCGGGGGCATTGACCGGCCCCAGGGTCCCCGAGTCGGACGGGGGGGCGCCTTCCTCCAGCAGCGGGGCGGGCCCGCCGGCGGTCAGTTCGCGGGCCCGCACGCTCAGCGCCCGCAGCGCCGCTTCCAGCTCGCCCGTGCCGGGCGCGATCGAGTCGAGTGCCGCGAACGTCGCCTGGGCCGGCCGGGGGGTGAGGACCCCGGCCTGGTGGGGACCGTCGAACGGGTCGCTTTCGGCGAGCTCGGCCTGGGAGACGTTCCACTCCTGTTGCGGGGATGCGGCCGGGGACCCGCCGGAGGCGTCCCCCTGGGCAGCCGCGCTGCTGCCGTCGCCGTTGCGGGCCAGCGCCCCCACGGCCCCGATGCCCGCCGCTCCGACGAACAGGCCCGAGCGGGCGAGGAAGGAGCGGCGGTCGAGCGGTTTCATCTCGCTTGCACCACGAAGTCCGCGGCGGGGATCCGGGGCACCGTGGACGGGGCTTCGGTCTCGAGCACCCCCGGTACCTGGGAGAGCGCCTCCAGCGCCCCCTGGAGGGTGCCGTCGAGTTGCTCGGACTGCTCGGACGTGAGCTCGGAGTTGCTCGGCAGGAGCCCCCCGTGGGCTGCCTGGAGCCCGTCGAACACCGAGCGTAGATGTCCCAGTTCTTCGGTGACGGTGGGCATCACCCGCTCGGTCGTCCCGACCACCGGAGCGAGCGTGGCGATCAGGCGTTCGGTCGCCTGCAGCCCGGCGTCGGTCGCGAGCACGCCTTCGCCGCTCCACGGGACGTCCATCCCGCTGAGGAAGTCTCGCGCCGCGTCCTCGAGGATCTCGTGGGCCCTGGTGGCGTATTCGAGCGGCGTGATCTCGGCCCGCGGCAGGACCGCGGCGAGTTCGTGCACGTTGGTCGCGAGCGCGCCTGCATAGGCGGTCAGGGCCTGCGGCGAGGACCCCGACCAGAGTCCGTATTCGATCCTGTGCAGGCCGGTGAAGCGCGCATTCGACACGCCCCCCGGCAACCCGCCGGAGGTCCCGTCGATCTCGAGGTTGAGCTTCGCCACGCGGGCGTCGAGGGCGGTCTGGCCGTCCAGGTAGACGGCTCCGAGCCGCAGGTAGTCGGCGTAGGCACCTCGCCACGCGCTCTCGGCGTCCGCGCGCTCGCCGCCGGCCAGCGCCGCCTGCAGGCGGCCGAGCTGGGTCTCCATCCGCCCGAGCTGGGCGAGGGCGTAGGCACGGTAGTCGGCGATCGGCTGCGTGAACTGCGACGCCGCCACCACAGGCGAGTCCGACGGCGGCGTGGCGTTGGCTGCCCCCGCCACGCCCTGGAAGGAGTACACCTGCACTTCGCTGTCCACGTGCGGGGAGTGGAGCTCGAAGTTGGCCAGCGGGGCCGGCGTGAGGCCTTCTCCGACCGTCGCCGGGCGGTGGCCGCGCCCCCCGGTGGCGTGGCTGCCGCTGCTCGTCAGGGCACTGATGAGCACGAACGAGCCCACCGCGACGCAGATCGCCGCGAGCGCCCGTATCCCCGAGCTTCTCGCGTGTGAGGACACAGGTCGGATATCGGACCTCCCGCGCCGATGCTTGACGATCGGCGGGTCGCCTGGCGGGCTCTCCGCCGCCCCGGAAACTAGGCCGCGCGGGCCATCAGGTGGGTGGCGAGCGCGTCGATCACGCGGTCCTGGTCGGCCTCGTCGAGGTCCGGGAACAGCGGCAGCATCAGCGTGTCGTCGCTGGCTGCTTCGGTATGTGGAAGCTCGTGGTGGCCGCCGTCGTAGGAGGCCTCGCGGTGGATCGCCATCACGCCCCGGCGGGTGGCGATCCCTTCTTCGAGCAGCAGCTGCATCAGCTCGGTGCGCCCGACCGCGGCGCCGGGGCTGACGCGCACGCAGTAGGACTGCCAGGTCCGTGAGCTGTAGGGGGGCTCGTACGGCGCTTCGATGTGGGGGAGCCGGGCCAGTGCCTCGGTGTAGCGCTCCGCCAGCGCCCGGCGGCGCCCGAGGATGTGGTCGAGAGCGTCGAGCTGGCAGAGCCCGAGGGCCGCCTGCATGTCGGTCATGCGCAGGTTCCAGGCCCGCTCCGGGTAGGACTCCACGACCACGTCGCGGGCGTTGTGGCGCGCGAGGTCCGAGGCGTCCATCCCGTGGGCCCGCAACCGCCGCAGGCGGTCGGCCACGACCGGGTCCTCGACGGCGATCATGCCCCCCTCGCCGGTGGTGATCACCTTGCGAGGGTGCAGGGAGAAGCAGGAGAGGGTCCCCAGCGAGCCGATCGGCCGTCCCTTGTAGCTCGCCCCGATGGCGCACGCGGCATCCTCGACCACGACCAGGCCGTGGCGCTCGGCGATCGCCAGGAAGGCGTCCATATCGGCCGGCAGACCGAGCTGGTGGACCGGCATGATCACCTTCGTACGCGGGGTGATCGCGCGCTCTGCCGCCGCCGGGTCGAGGTTGTAGGTGAGCGGGTCGATGTCGGCGAACACCGGTGTCCCGCCGCAGTGCCATACGGCGTTGGCGGTCGCGATGAACGACAGCGAGGGGACGATCACCTCGTCGCCCGGACCCACCCCGTGCACGTGCAACGCGAGCGCCAGCGCGGTCGTGCAGCTGGTCGTGGCGACGGCGTCGGCGGCCCCCACGCGGGCGGCGAAGCGCCGCTCGAACTCGAGCACCTTCGGCCCCTGGGAGAGCCAGCCGGAGGCGATCACCTGTGCCACCGCGTCCTGCTCGGCCCCGGACAGGTGCGGCCTCGTGATCGGGATCTGGCTCATCGCAGCGGCGCTCCCGCGACGGCCTCGTGTCCAAGACCGGCCGCCTCGGCCGGCTCGCCCGGCTCGGACAGCTCGCGCAGCACCCTCGCGGGGTTGCCCGCGGCCACGACGCCTTCGGGAATCGGGCCGCACACGACGCTGCCGGCCCCGATCACCGAGCCCCGCCCGATCCGGACCCCCTTGAGGATCGTCGCGCGGTCCCCGACGAACACGTCCTCCTCGAGCTCCACTTCGGCCATCCGGGCCCGCCCGCCACGCCGGCGCCCGGGCGTCAGCTCGTGGAAGTCGCTGTCGTAGATCGTGACCTCCGAGCCGAGCAGCCCCCCCGGTGCGATCCGGATCCCCGGGCCCTCGCTCTTGATGAAGACGTTGTTGTTGATTTCGACCCCGTCGCCGATCTCGATCGCCGCGCCCGCGTTGCTCGCCTCGACGTGGCAGTAGCCGGTGTGGAAGAGCCTCGAGGTCGGCCAACCGAACTCGACCCCCTTGCCGATCAGGATCGTCCCCGGGCCCAACAGCAGCACCGGCTGGTGGCGGATCGGGGTGCCGCTCACCCGC
This sequence comes from Solirubrobacteraceae bacterium, assembly GCA_035506775.1. Classification (GTDB taxonomy): domain Bacteria; phylum Actinomycetota; class Thermoleophilia; order Solirubrobacterales; family Solirubrobacteraceae; genus Palsa-744. The sequence goes on from DATJOU010000313.1 coordinate 6,964, forward strand.
CGGCAGTCCGACAGCAGGCGGTACTTGAGCACCCGCGGGCGCTGCACCAGGCGGGCGATGGATGCCTTCGAGCTCAGCACAGCGCCACCTCGTCGCCGTCACCGACATGCAGGCGCAGCGCGCGGGGCACGGAGAAGTCGCGGAACACCTTCGCCCTCCTGCCCACGACGCTCGCCACGAGCCTCCCGCCGACGTGGATCACGCTGGCGTCCGCGTGGACGATGGAGCGCTCGAGCTCGGCGCCCTCGATGTGGACACGCTCGCCGATCGCCGTGTGGGGGCCGATGTAGGAGTCGCTGATCGCGGTTTCGGCGCCGATGATGACCGGCCCCACGATCACGCTCGACTTGACCGTCGCGCTGGGGTGGATCCGCATCTGCCCCTCGAAGTGGTTGCCGTCGTAGCTGCCGGGAGTCGATTCGCATTCGAGCCCTTCCAGCGCCACGCGGTTGAGCTCGAGCAGGTCGCGCAGGTCCCCGGCGAAGTGGCGCCAGCGACGGGCCGGCCGCGTCTGGGTGTGGGCGCCGGCGAGCATCAGCTGCTCCGCCAGCAGGGCCAGGTCGGAGAGGTCCGACGCGCCGCTCGACGGTCCCAGGCTCCCAAGGGCGCCGGGGCCGAGCAGGCACACGCCCACCACGCCGGGGGTCACCAGCGGCGGCTGCGTGTTCCCGTTCGCGCTCGACGGGGCGGGGACCAGCGCAAGGCGTCTGCTCTCGCGTCCCGTCGACTGCACCAGCAGGAGTGCCTGCGGAGACTCGTCGAGCAGCACCTCCACGAGCGGTCCCAGCGGTTCGCCGAGCAGGCCGTCGGCTCGGTGAACGATGGCCGGCGCGTCGCCGATCCAGCTCTCCAGCTCCCCGCGGCCCTCCAGGGGGTCGTAGGTGAGGCACTCGAGGGTCACCCCGGCGGGGGCTTCGCGCTCCAGGCAGGAGCAGATCTCACCCGCCACCGACGCGGGCGTCAGCACCGCCACCTCGCCGACCCCGATGTCGCCGAGCGCGCTCAGCACGTGGCTGATGATCGGCCTGTTGGCGACCATCTGCAGACAGCTCTCACGCGTGTCGCCGAGCCATGGCCCGGTCGGCCCGGCCGTTGCGGGAACCGCGATGACGCCCTTGACGAGCACGTTGACGAAACGGGTGAGACGGCCCGGTACTCGCGCGCGGGCGCTCAGGCGACGGCCGGCTCGACCCAGGGGGCGAACTCGAGCGGCACGCCGTTGTCCACCATCGAGGCCTGCGCCATCTCGACCGCCGCCACGATGTCGAGACCCAGCCCGACGTTCGACCTCGGCTCCTCGCCGGTGCGGATCGCGTTGGCGAAGTCCTGCAGCTCGAGCGCGAGCGGCTCCTGCGGTTCCACCCGCGGGATCACGACGTCGCCCGAGCGGTACACGAGCTGATGCTCGCCGAAGCTCGAGGTGGGCCCGTGGTCCATGCCCCGGTCGTAGACACGCACCGGTTCGTCGGAGGCCGTGTCGTCGTACTGGACCATGCGGTTGCGCCCCACGACGATCATCTGGCGGAGCTTCCTCGGGGCCAGCCAGGACAGCTGCACGCTGGCGGCGATCCCGCCGGCGAAGGTGAGCGTCAGGAAGGCCGTCTCGGGGACGCCCTGACGGAACACGCACGACCCCGACGCGGCGACTTCCACGACCGGCTGCTCCAGCCAGTACATGAGGATCGACAGATCGTGGGGGGCGAGGTCGCACACGACCCCGTCGCGCTGGTACTTGCCGAGGTTCATCCGCGAGGAGGTCACGAAGTGGACGTCCCCGACCACGCCGCTGCGGATCAGGTTGCGAACCGTGTTCACGGCGGGGCTGTAGATGAAGGTGTGGCCCGGCATCAGCACGAGGCCCGACCGTCGCGCGAGTGCCGCCATCTCGCGCGCGTCGCTGAGGCGCGTCGCGAGCGGCTTCTCCACCAACACGTGCTTCCCGGCCCGTAGGGCCTTGATGCCGAGCGGGTAGTGGGTGTCCGGCGGCGTGGTGATCACCACCGCCTTGATGTCTTCGTCCGCGAGCATGTGGTCGTAGTCGCGGTACGCCTGCACGTCGGGGTGGCGCCGAGCGAGCGAGCGCAGCGGCTCGGGCTCGCGGTCACACAAACCGCGCAGTTCGAAGTCCGCGACCTCGGCGAGGTTGCGGGCGAGGTTCGGGCCCCAGTAGCCGCAGCCAACCACCCCGGCCCCGATCGGGGCCGGCCGGGGCGCGAGCGTGCGTACCCGACGCACATCCGTGTGCGCCCAACCGTTTTGCACTACTCAGCCCCGGCCTTTCTCGTGCCCACGCGCCGGAGACGGAGCGACTGCCCCGTCAGATCCGGCGTGATGGCCGAACGTGACCCTCTGGAAGTTGTCATTCGATCGCCCATCCGCTTGATCAACGTGTGGGGCGCTCGGGTCTTGCATGAACGCCAGCACCGCCTCGCTGACACGTTCAAGCTCCGTGTCGGTCATTCCCGGGAACAGCGGCAGCGAGCAGATACGTCCCGCCAGGCGCTCGCACTCGGGCAGGCTGCCCGCTCCGAGTCCGAGTGGGGCGTAGGCCTCGGTGAGGTGGATCGGCTCGGGGTAGTGAACGGCCGAGGCGACCTCCCGCCCGGCGAGGTGCTCGCGCAGCTCGTCACGGTGCTCGCAGCGGACCACGAACAGGTGGTACACGTGGTCGGCGCCGTCGAAGGGCAGGCCCGTCGGAACCGCCCCACGGCCGTTCGCCTGCGCCGCCGCGTCCTGCAGCGACCCACGCAGCAGCCGGCCGAGGCGACGGCGTTCTTCGTTCCAGGCGTCCAGCCGCGTCAGCTTCCGCCGCAGCACGGCGGCCTGCAGCGCGTCGATGCGCGCCGTTCCGCCGATCAGGCGGTGGTGGTAGCGGGGGTTCTCCCCGTGGGCGCGCAGCAGCCGAATCCGCTCGGCCAGCTTCGCGTCGGAGGTGACGGCCGCTCCGGCGTCGCCCCACGCACCGAGGTTCTTGGTGGGGTAGAAGCTGAAGCACCCGATCGCTCCCAGGCTCCCGACCCGCCGGCCGCGGTACAGCGCCCCGTGGGCCTGGCAGGCGTCCTCGACGACGTGGGCGCCGGCTTCCCGGGCGAGCTCCACGATCGGGTCCATCTCGACGGTCGCCCCGAACAGGTGCACGGGGATGATGCAGCGCACGCTCCCGGTCAGGTTGCGTTCGACGATCTCCGCCGTGATCAGGTGTGAGTCGGGGTCGACGTCCACCAGGCGCGGCGTGGCTCCCACCGCGCTGACCGCCTCGGCGGTGGCGATGAACGAGTTGGAGGGAACGATCACTTCGTCTCCCGGACCGATCTCGAGCGCTCGCAGGGCGAGCGTCAGAGCCTCTGTACCGGAGGAGACGCCGACCGCGAACTCGGTCTCGCAGTATGCGGCGAACTCCTTCTCGAAGCCCTCGACGGGCTCGCCGAGGGTGAACGCCCCTCGCTCGGCCACTCCGCGAACGGTCGCGAGCAGCTCCTCGAGCAGTGCCGGGTCGGCGTAGTCCAAGCGGGTGAACGGAACCGGAGCCTTGTGCGGTTCCTGTTGTGAGGGGCCGCCGTTCAGCATGCCGGCCTCAGCCGCGAGGTGGTCGATGGGGCCCAACCGAGCTGCCGCAGCTCCTGCTGGACAGCACGGCGGCCACGGTGGTGAAGCCCGTGGATCGAGCTCTCCGAGCGACCCATCCGCTCGGCGATCTCCGGCGGAGAGAGCCCGATGACGTGACGCATGATCATCACGTCGCGCTGCTCGTCGGGGAGCGACGCGAGCGCCGCGTGCAGGTCACGGGCGCGGTCACGAGCCGCCTCGTCGGCGTGCGTGTCGGCGCTCAGCACCTCGTCGGTGAGCGTCGGTTTGCGGCGTCGCAGGTGGTCGAGCGCGACGTTGCGCGCGAGCCTGAGCAACCAGCCCGAGAACGGCACCCCACGGTCGTCGTACTTGACGATCACCGTGACCAGCTTCAGGAACACGTGCTGGGTGAGGTCTTCCGCCTCACGGTCGTCGCGCACGATGCTGCGCAGATAACCGTAGACGTTGCCCGAGTAGTGCAGGTACAGGACGCGCACCGCGTCCCTGTCGCCCTCCTTGGCGCGGGCTATCGCGAGTCGTACTTCTTTGACTGTCTCCGGCGATTCGTCGAGTGTGCGGCGGCTGCGAAATCCGGCCTGTTCGTCCGTGAATCGGGGATCGCGCGAGGCTTCCATGCCTCTCCCTCCGTATTTGGTTGTGTGCGGTTTCGGTTGGGCGCTACGGAGGCCGATGATTCCGGCCGCCCGACGCTCACGCAATAGCCCGAGGCGCGGTCCGGGCGTTCACCTCCTGAACGCCGGCCATCGCCCACGTGGACGGTCCCCGCGCCTGCCGATACCGCTCCAGGCCCCGTGTTCTCGGAAGTTTCGGACCCGCCTCCACGTTCTGCAAAAGGCGAGGCCCGTGGCGGTGGCGCGACTGCCACGGGCCCGCAATTGACGTTGCAGCGGTCCGCGCGGCACACCTCGGGGCTCCCCCGGGTGATCACAACCGCCCGGGCTCCTCGCAACTTTCGCCCGCCCGCAAAAGCAGCCCCGCCGTCCTCGCGTTCGATGAGGGTCCCCCGATCGATCAGGAAGAGAGTTATGAAGAGTCTCACGAGGTCCCTCCCCAGGCTTTTGTCGATGATCGCCGTGCTCGCGGCGCTGCTGACCTGCGCCGCCGCCGCCGCCACCGCCGCCGCCGCACAGGGACCCGACGTGTCCGTGTCGAACCTCTCCGGTGCCAGCATCTTCAACGGTGCCCAGCCCGAAGACTCGAGCTCGACCGATCCGAACGCCGTGGAGCTCGGGCTGCGATTCGAATCCGCGGTTCCCGTGGCCATCGAAGGGATCCGCTTCTTCAAGGGGCAGGGGGACACCGGGACCCACGTGGGGCATCTCTGGAGCAGCACGGGGACGCTGCTGGCGAGCGCGACGTTCACCGAAGAAAGCGCCTACGGATGGCAGTCGGTTAAGTTCGCCAAACCGGTCGTGATCGAACCTCACACGGTCTACGTCGCCTCCTACTACGCGCCCGTCGGCGGGTACGCGTTCACCCACTTCTTCTTCGAAAACGCTCCCTACGTGAGCGGTCCGATCACCGCTCTGCAGGGAGTGAACGGGGTCTACAAATACGGAGCGACGAGCGAATTCCCGACCGAAACGTACGACTCCAGCAACTACTACGCCGACATCATCTACTCGACCGTCGTGACCGCCGGCCAGCAGGCGACGTTCGCGGTCGACACCGCCAACGCGGGCACCTCGGCGACCGGCACCACGACGCTGAAGGACCAGTTGCCGGCGGGTCTCTCCTGGACCCAGGACGACCCGAGTGAATGCTCGATCCAGGCCGGCACCCTGACCTGCAACTTCGGGACGCTCGAACCGGGCGTCGGACACGTCGTGCACCTATCGGCGAGCACCTCGACGGCCAACTGCAACCAGGTGACCCGCACCGGTCTGCTCTCGAGCACCGCGACCGCCGCGGACTCGAGCGGCGAAGACGTGGACACGCTCGACAAGTCGGCGAGCGCCAACGTGGTCGTCAACTGTCCGGTGCCCAAGTGCCCCGTTCCGAGCACCCAGTTCCCGACCGTCGAACTGAACTCGCCGTATGCGCTGTTCGCGCTCGACGGCGTGAAGGGCAAGCAGCAGGGAACGCTCGACGGGGCGACCATCAACGGCAACGTCGCCGTGGTGTCGGGCGCCTCGCTGCTGAGCGGGCCCCTGTCGACCATCACCGGCAGCCTGTTCCTCGAAAACGGAGCATCGGCCGGCGGTCCCCTCGCGATCACCGGTGGTACCCACAGCGGGTCGAGCCTCGCCCTCCAGCGACTGGTGGCGGTGGCCGTCAACGCACTCGCGGGGTCGCTCAAGCCCAACTACAGCTACTCGAGCATCACCTCCAACACGACCGTCACGGGCGTGTCGGGGATCAACGTGGTGAGCGTCAAGGGCAACGTCAACCTGTCCAATGCGGCCCTGACCCTGAACGGTCCCGCCAACGCCTTCTTCGTGCTCGACGTGGGCGGCTCGATCACGCTGTCGGGCAATGGGGCGATCAAGGTCGGCGGCTCAGCGATGAGCACCCGGGTGCTGGTCAACATGACCAGCTCAGGGGCCATCACCACGGGGCCCGAAGACATCATCGAAGGCACCCTGCTGGCGCCGGCGAGCGGGGGATCGCTCGCAGGCGGCTTCGGGAACCTGTTGCTGGGTGCCAACTTCACTCTTGCGCCGGGGGCGCAGGTGGGGCTCCAGTCCTGTCAGAGCTGACGCGCGCGCACCCGGAGTCCGACCCCTCACGGCCTCCGGTGTGCCCGCCGGCACGACAAGGTCGGGTGTCCTGAGCAACGGGGGGCTCGGGGGCCGGTCCGAGGATCGGCCCCCGAGGGGCCCTCGGGCGTCCCCGCCCGGCGGCGCTAGCTCGACGTGGCGAACGCCTCGCGTGCCAGCCGCGCCCCTTCGGCTGCACGCGCGGTGAACTCGTAGGTCCCGCGCTCGAGCAGCTCCCTGGCGGCCTCGGCCGCCCCGGCCAGCGCCACGAACGCGAACGAGCCTCCGACCGACACCCGCCCTACGCCGAGCTCGGCGAGCTCCTGCACCGTCGGGACCGCCGGCCGCGCCAGCACGTTGATGGGGCGCCCGAGCTCTTTCACGAGCGCTGCGATCTCCTCCGCGGAGTCCACCGCGGGGGCGTAGAGGACGTCGGCGCCCGCCTGCTCGTAGCGGCGCAGGCGCTCGATCGTGTCCTCCAGGTCGCTGACCCCGCGGAGGTGGTTCTCGGCCCTGGCGGTGAGCACCAGGCCGCCGTCGCCGTCGTGGGCCGCGGCAGCCGCGGCGGCGACCCGCTCGACCGCCTGCCCGATGTCGTAGATGCGCCGCTCGGAAGGGCACCAGTCCTCGACGGAGCACCCGGCGAGCCCGGTCCGGCGGGCGAGCCGCACGGTCTCGGCCACGCCCTCGGGGTCATCGGCAAAGCCGTTCTCGAGGTCCGCCGACACCGGCACCCCGGCCGCCCGGGCGAGCGCGGCACCGTGCGCGAGGGCCTGATCTCGGCCCACGTCGTAATCGAGCCGTCCGAGGGTCGCCGCGTGGCCGCTGCTGGTGGTGGCGACGGCCTCGAAGCCGAGTGACGCGAACAGGCGGGCCGAGCCCTCGTCCCAGGCGTTGGCCATCAACAGGGGGCGCTCCTGTCGGTGCAGCTCGAGGAACGCGGCCGCCTGGCTGGTGAGGGTGGACATCGGGGCTCCTTTCGTACGGGCTGGGTCCGGTGCGGGTATAACGCGCCGGCCGTGGCGGATGTGAGGCGGCGGGGCCCGGGGGGACGTCCGTCGCCGGGCATACGTTGTGGGCGTTCGGCGGAAAGGAGCCCACGATGTACCTGATCTCGAGGCTGGATGAGCTGTGCGAAGCCAACAACGTGCTCGAGCATCCGTTCTACGTTCGCTGGAACGCGGGCGAGCTGACCCGGCCCGAGCTGGCCTGCTACGCGGGCGAGTACGGCCATGCGGTCCACGCCCTGGCCCAGGTCTCACGGGCGGCGGCGAAGGAGGCCCCGGCGGCGCGACGGGCCGAGCTCGACGCCCACGCCGACGAGGAGGACGCCCACGTCGGCCTGTGGGAGCGCTTCGCCGCCTCCGTCGGCTGCACCGGAGCCCGCACGCCGCTGCCGGCCAGCGAGCGCTGCGTGAGGTCATGGACGGCCGGGCAGACGCTGCTCGAGCACCTGGCGGTTCTGTACGTGGTCGAGGGCACCCAGCCCCGGATCTCCACGACCAAGGTGGAGGGGCTGATCGAGCACTACGGCTACCGTCCCGACTC
>DATJOU010000314.1:0-7306 GCA_035506775.1 Solirubrobacteraceae bacterium
GACCGAGTTCGACGGCAAGCCGTTCACCTATTGGGACTCCGCCTCCGATTGCCTCGGGCTGCTCGACCACCTCGCGATCGAGCGGGCGGTCGTCGGGGGGATGTCCCAGGGCGGGTTCCTCTCGCTGCGGACCGCGCTGACCGCCCCGCTGCGCGTGCGGGCGCTAGTCCTGATCGACACCCAGGCCGGCTGCGAGGACCCGCAGCAGCTGCCGGCCTACCGCCAGATGCAGGCGACGTGGCTGGAGGCCGGGCCCGTGGACGAGCTGGCGGAGGCGATCGCGAACCTGATCATCGGCGAACCGCAGCTGAACGCCGTCTGGATCGAGAAGTGGAGGCAGCTCCCGCGCGAGAGCATGCGCGAGCCCGGCAACACGCTGTTCGATCGCGACGACATCACCGACAGGCTCGGCGAGATCGGCTGTCCGGCGCTGGTGATCCACGGGACCGCCGACATCTCGATCGACATGGAGCTCGCCGAGCGGCTCTGTCGAGGGCTACCCGGGTGCTCCGGCGTGGTCCGCATCGAGGGCGCGCCCCACGCCGCCAACCTGACCCACGCGGCGCAGGTCAACCCGCCCCTGCTCGAGTTCCTGCGCGGACTTCCGAGCTAGCCGTCCGGCGCCGGCCGGCATCGCCGGCGGCCGAAGGCTCAGGAGCCCTCGGGGGCCATCCCCCACGCCCGCGCGAGGTTGGTGGCCGCCACCGTGTTGATCGCGTCGGTGAACCCCTCCGGAGCAGGTGGGAGCAGCTGCAACCCCTGGTCGGCGATCCTGCCCTGGACCCGTTCCCAGGCCTGCTGCCCGAGCTGCACCGCCCGCGGGACGTCGGCGCCGCACAGCTCGCCGTCGCGCTTGACGAAGCGCCCCGCGACGAGCACGTGCGTGACGTTGGAGGGGTTGGCCTGGGCGACCAGGCACCCCACCGGGTCGGCCATCGGGGTCATGTTCAAACGCCCGCCCCCGACCACGATCAGGTCCGCCTGCTTGCCGACGGTGATCGAGCCGATGCGGTCCTCGAGGCCGATCGCGTGGGCCCCGTTGGCGGTTCCCCAGCGCAGGGCGTCGCGGACGCCCAGCGAAAGGCGCTCGGGCATCCGCCCCCGTGCGTTGTCGCGGTCGTTGGCCATCGCCCGTTCGAACTGAAGGCCGAGCCGCATCTGGGCGAACATGTCGCCGGAGTTCGAGGACATCACGTCGCAGCTGAGGCTGGGGCGCATGCCGTGGGCCAGCGCCCGGCCGATGACCGGGTGGCCCATCCCCATCTGCAGCTCGGTCTCCGGGCTCGAGGAGATCTTGCAGTCGTGCTCGGCCAGGCGCCGGAAGTCGCGCTCGTCGAGCGTGTTGCAGTGCACGTGGACCTGGTCGGACCCGAGCAGGCCGTGGTGGTCGAGCTCGGGGAGCCCCTGGGTCACCAGGCCTCCCCACGCGCACCCCGTGTGCAAGACCGTCGGCACGCCGAGCTCGCGCGCCGAGCGGACCTCGGCGGCCGTCTGCTCGAACGGCACCAGACCGCACTCGGTGAGGGCGATCCCCATCGTCACGAGGCTGTCGTCGCTCGGCAGCAGCTCGCGGATGCGCCGTGCGTCGGCCAGCCGTTGCTCGTGCTCGGTGAACACCGGTTCGGCGACCATCGCGGGGAAGTACCCGTAGGCGAAGGTGGCCCGGATCCCGGAGTCGCGCAGGCCCGCGAGCGCCGCGTCGGCGTGCTCGGGGGTGTTGTTGCAGTGCGAGAAGTCGAGCAGCGTCGTGACACCGGCGTCGAGCGCCTCCAGGGCGCCGACGTAGTTGCCCGCGTAGACGTCCTCGGCCGAGCAGTTGGGAGAGACGGTCATGCGGATCCCGCGGAAGTACTCTTCGAGCGTCCAGTCGGCACACACCCCACGGAACGGGGTCTGCCAGGTGTGCCGGTGGGTGTCGACGAAGCCCGGCAGCACGATGTCCCCGCTGAGGTCGAGCCGCTCGGCGTCGGGCGCGTCGAGGCCCGCTGCGACGGCCGCGATCTTCCCGTCCTCGACCAGCACGTCCCCGGTCAGCTCGCCGACGGCGTCGTCCAGCGAGACGACGTGGGCGCCGCTGAGCAGCACGCGCGAGGAGGCCGCGCTCACCACGCCACCGAGGCGCTGGTTTCGTGCAGCAGCCCGGGTCCGATGTCGGCCTCGCTGTGCACGTGACGGGGGGGCGTGTAGAAGGTGGCGTACGGACGCAGCCGCAGGACCACCCGTTTCTCGATCCGGGCACCCTCTTCGATCATCGGCCGTACATCCTCGGACATCGGCCGGCCGGCCATCACCCCGGCGATCCGCATCATCGACTCCACCACGCCGTCGAAGTCCGTTTCGAGCTCGGCGTCGCAGTACACCTGCAGATAGCTCGGCGGCCACTGCTCGTCGAGCACGCACAGTGAGACCTTCGGGTTGCGGGCCACCGCCTTGGCCTTGGCCCGTTCGGCCATCGTCGACACGACGATCTCCTCCTCGGTGGCGGCGTAGAAGACGATCGACATCGCGGGACCGTCCTTGGCCCGGCCGTATCCGAAGATCGCGGTCCGGTGATCGAGTACGAACCGGCGTCGCTGCTCGGGCCTCACTGCTCCTCCAATCCCCTCCCGAACGGGCGGATCACGCCTTCGCCAATAACGGCTACGACGTTATCATAAATCGAGATGAGCCGGACACGGACACGACCCGAGCAGCCACCGGCCGCGCCGGGCACCCCGTCGTGGTGGACGGCCCGACGCCCCCGGCCGGCCGTCCGCACGCGGGGACGGCCTCCACGCTCGCTGGAGCGGATCGTCGCCACGGCCTCGGAGCTGATTGACGACCGTGGAGTGGGCGAGTTCAGCATGCGGGCGCTCGCAGAGCGTCTGGACACCAGCACCGCCACCCTCTATCGCCACGTCGCGGGAAGGGAGGAGCTGATGCTGTACGTCGTGGACCGTCTGCTCGGCGAGGTGCGGGCGAACGCCACCGACGAGCCGGGACCCGAGGGCTGGCAGGAGGCCGCACGGCGCCGTCTGCTGCGCCTCCACCGGGCGCTGTCGGCGCACCCGAACCTGCTGCCGCTGCTCGCCTCGTACGTGCCGATCGGCCCCAACGGCCTCGCCGTGCGCGAGCAGACAATCGCGCAGCTCGTCGGATTCGGCTTCCCGGTCGAGCTGGCCGCGCGCGTCTACACGACGCTCGGGCACTACGTGATCGGCTTCCTGGCCCAGCAGCATGCCCCCGACGCACCGGGACCGGAGCAGGCCGAGGCGCTGCGGAGCTACTACCGCAAGCTCGACCCCGGGGTGTACCCATCCACCGTCGCCGCCGCCGGGGCGCTCACGACGGTCTCCCCGCGGGACGAGTTCCTCGAGGGCCTGCAGTTCATCTTCGACGGCATCGACGTGGCCCTCGCACGCTCCCGCCCGCGGCGCGCACGCGGCTGACCCGCTCCGGCGCGAACGTACCTTATGTTATGGTCGCGCCGCGTGCGTGGGCCTCTGACGAACGTGCGGGTCATGGAGTTCGGCCAGCTGATCGCCGGTCCGCTGGTGGGGACGCTGCTGGGGGACTTCGGGGCCGAGGTGATCAAGGTCGAGCCCCCGAACGGCGACCAGATGCGCGACTGGGGCCAGGTCCGCCACCGCGGGCGGACGCTGTGGTGGTCGGTGCTGGCCCGCAACAAGCGCTCGGTGGCGCTCGACCTGAAGGACCCCGAGGCGGCCTCCGTCGCACTCGAACTGGCCGCGGGTGCGGACGTGGTGGTGGAGAACTTCCGCCCCGGCGCGATGGAGCGTTGGGGGCTCGGTCCCGAGCAGGTACTGGAGGCCAACCCGTCCTGCATCTACGCGCGCGTCAGCGGCTACGGGCAGGAGTCGCGCTACCGCGACCGTCCCGGCTTCGCCTCGGGCGGCGAGGCGATCTCGGGACTGCGCTACAGCAACGGCTACCCGGGCGAGGCGGCGCCGCGCGGAGGCATCTCGCTGGGTGACTCGCTGGCCGCCTGGAGCGCCTTCCAGGGGATCCTGCTGGCGCTGTACGCGCGCGACACACAGGGGGCCGGGGGCCAGGTGGTGGATGCGGCGATCCTCGACGCGTGCTTCGCGATGACGGAGTCGCTGGTTCCCGACTACGCGCTCGGCGGCGTCGTGCGCGAGCCCAGCGGGTCGCGCCTGCCACGGATCGCCCCCTCCAACGTGTACCACTCAGCCGACGACCGCTGGGTCGTGATCGCCGCCAACCACGACACCCTGTGGCGCAGGCTGGCGGCGGCGATGGGCCGTCCCGAGCTCGCCGAGGACCCGCGCTACGCGACCCACGGCGCCCGCGGCGAGCACCAGGACGAGCTGGACGAGCTGATCGGGACGTGGGCGGGCGCCCACACCGCCGCCGAGCTCGACGAGCTGCTCGGCCGCGAAGGCGTCGTGTGCGCCCCCGTCAACAACGCCGCAGACATCCTCGCCGACCCGCACTTCCGGGAGCGGGGTCTGATCGTCGAGGTCCAGGACGAGCACCACGGGCCGATGCCGGTCCCGGGGGTGGTTCCCCAGCTCAGCGGGACCCCCGGCGCGATCCGGCGGCCCGCCCCCTGGACGGTCGGCGTCGACACGCTCGCGGTTCTGCGGGAGCTCGGTCTCGACGAGCAACGGATCGCGGCGCTCCGCGAGCGGGGCGCGATCGTCACGCCGGCGTAGGGGAGGCGGGAAAGCGACCGGCGCGGTGCACGAGCCCCGGGGGGGGCCGGCCGAGCTGCTCCCCGAGCCACTCGCCCGTGGCGCAGAGGGCGTCGATGTCGAGCCGGTGCTCGGCCCCCTCCCGCTCCAGCAGCCAGGCGAGATCCTCGGTGGCGACGTTGCCGGTGGCGCGGGGCGCGAACGGACAGCCCCCGAACCCGCCGACGCTGGCGTCGAAGCGGCGGATCCCCGCTTCCAGCCCCGCGACCGCGTTCGCGTAGCCGGCGTTGCGGGTGTTGTGCAGGTGCAGGCCGAGCTCAGCCGCGGTCTCCCCCACCACCACCCCCAGCACTTCCCGGATCGCCCGCGGGGTGGCAGCCCCGATCGTGTCGGCGAGCACGATCGTCTCGGCCCCCGCGTGCTGGAGCGCCTGCGCGTGCTCCGCCACCCGCCCGGGCGGAACCTCGCCCTCGAACGGGCACCCGAACGAAGCGGCGAGGATGCCGACGGTCCGGCGCCCCCCGGCGCGGGCGGCTTCGATCAGGCGGACGTTGCGCTCGAGGCTGGCGGCGGCCGGCAGTCCCTGGTTGCGAACGGCGAACTCGTCGGTGACCGGGTGCGCGACGTGGATCGCCCCGGCACCCGCCTCGCAGGCGCGGGCGAGGCCGCGCTCGTTGAAGACCAGCAGCGCCAGCTGGCCGGCGGCGTCGCGGCAGAGCTCCACGACCGTCTCCGAGCCGGCCATCTGCGGGACCAGGTCCTCGCGCACGACGCTCCCGGCCTCGACCGCCCGGCAGCCGGCGGCGAGCAGCCGCCCGACCAGCTCCGCGCGCAGCTCGGGGGTGAGCGACACGTCCTCGTTCTGCAGGCCGTCACGCGGAGAGACGTCGCAGATCAGAACCGGCGGCGCGCGGAGCGGATCGGGAGATCGCGGATCGCCCATACCTATTAGTATGTCGCACGCGTCACGGAACCATCACCGACGACCGGAGGACCGGATCGTGAAACTCGAGGGCATCCACCACATCACCGCTGTCACCGCCGACGCCCCCAGCAACGCCGACTTCTACGTGAGGGTGCTCGGCCTGCGGATCGTCAAGAAGACGATCAACCAGACCGACCGCACCACCTACCACATCTTCTACGGAGACGAGCAGGCCTCCTACGGCAACAACATCAGCTTCTTCGAGTACCGCGGCCGGCCCCACGGGCGCGCCGGCGCGGGCAACGTGCACACGATCGTGTGGCGCGTCGGCGAGGAGGGGGCACTCGACTTCTGGGAACAGCGCCTCGCCGGGGAGGGCCTCGAGACGACCCGCTCCGAGCAGGAGCTCGACTTCTGCGACCACGAGGGGCTGGCCCACCGGCTGGCGGTCGTGGACACGCCCGACCGGCCGCTGACGGGAGACTCGCCCGACGTCCCCTCGGAGTACGCCCTGCAGGGGTTCGACGGCGTGCAGGCGTACGCCACCGATGCGGAGGCGAGCGCCGCGTTCCTGACCGACACGCTCGCCATGGAGCCGGTGGGGGAAGATCGCTGGGAGGCGCGCGGGAGCGTGCGCGGGGGCTGGTACCAGCTCGACCCTGCCCCACCCGAGAAGCGCAGCTTCGGCGGGGGCGTCGTGCAGCACGTCGCCTGGGGCTGCCTGCCCGACGACATCGAGCTCTGGAGCGAGCGGGTGGACCCCCTGTGCCCGGACGCGACCGGCATCATCGACCGCCACTTCTTCCGCTCCACCTACTTCACCGAGCCCGGCGGGGTGCTGTTCGAGATCGCCGAGCACGGGGGTCCCGGCTTCGCCATCGGCGAGCCTGACCTGCAGCGGATGGGCGACGAGCTGAGCCTGCCACCGTGGCTGGAGGAGCGGCGCAAGCTGTACGAGTGGTCGCTCACGCCCGTCCCCACCACCGCCGAGCTGCGCGCGGGCCTCGCGGTCCGCAGCTGAGCCGCCCCCGGCCGCCGCGATGGCACGATCCTCCACGGCCGTCACCGGTGCGCGTCCGGCGGCGCGCAACGGCCAGCGCCTGACGGTCGAGGACTGGATAAACGCCGGGCTCACGCTGATCGCCGAGGAGGGCCTGCGAGCGGTGAAGATCGACCGCCTGTGCGGACGGCTCGGCGTCACCAAGGGCAGCTTCTACTGGCACTTCACCGACATCCAGGGGTACCTCGACGCCCTCTCCGAGGCCTGGGGCGAGGAGCAGCGCTCCAGCCGCGCCGAGCTGGAGGCGATGCGCGAACTGGAGCCGGACGAGCGACTCGCGCGGATGATGCGTCACCTGACCGGCCCCCGACAGTGGACCCTCGAGCGGGCGACGCGCGAGTGGGCCCGCTGGGACGCGGACGTGGCGGCACAGGTGCGGGCCTCCGATCGCTCGACCTACCGCGAGGTCAGGCGGGCGTTCCTCGACGCGGGCTTCGCCCCGAAGGAGGCCGGGCTGCGGGCGCGGGCGGCGTTCGTGCTCGGGGTGGGGTTCATCCACGTCGCCGAGCGGGCGCCGACGGAGAGCGAAAGCCGTGAGCACGAACACGTGCTCGAGATCCTGATGCGCGACTGACGGTGGGCCGGGAGCGCGCACGGGAGCACCACCGGTGACCCGCCACGAGATCGAGCGCCGGGCCTACGGGGCGGCCTACACCGAGAAGGCCG
>DATJOU010000315.1:0-4980 GCA_035506775.1 Solirubrobacteraceae bacterium
GGCGGCGGCTGTGTTCGCCGGCATCCGCCGCCTGAGCGCGATCGCCGACAGCGCCTCCGAGCCCGAGCAGATCGTGCGGGCGCTCGCCTCCGAGCTGCTGCGCTCGCCCGGCGGGGACGAGGTCCACGTCCACTACCTGCAGCCCCCCGGCGCGCCCGGCGAGGAGCTCGTGGTCGTGTACCTGTTCGACGGCGAAGGTCGCCTCAGCTACCGCGTTCCCCGCGCCGACCGGGCCCCCGGGGTGAACTGGGTGGCGTCCACGGGCGGCAGCTTCCTCGCCGCCCACAGCGAGGAGCTCTCCGCGAGCGTCCCGCGGCTGGCCCAGACCGGGCCGGTGCGGTGCGCGCTGCTGCTGGCACTGGCGGACCGCGGTGAGGTGCAGGCCGTGGTGATGCTCGTTCGCCGCTCGGCGGATGCGCTGGGGGCGGGCGACGTCGAGCACGCCACCGCGCTGGTGGAGCAGGCGGGGACGGCGATGGCGCTCGTACGGGCCCGGGCCGAGGCGGGGACGGACGCGGTCACCGGCTCGATGAACCACCGCGCCATGCGCCGGCGGCTGGGGGAGGAGATCGACCGTGCCTCGCGCGGCGGGGGGCCCCTGTCGTGCCTGCTGCTGGACCTCGACGACTTCAAGGCCGTCAACGACCTCTACGGGCACGGGGCGGGGGACGCGCTGCTGCGCAGCGTGGTGGGGGCGCTGGTGGGGGAGTTCCGGGCCTTCGACCGCGTGGCCCGCTACGGGGGCGACGAGTTCGTGGTGATCCTCCCCAACGCGGGCGTCCAGGCGGCCGCCGCGGCCGGCGCCCGCGCCCTCTCCCGCCTGCGCGCGATCCGCGGCGAGAACGGCATGTCCCACGGCGTGTCCGCCTCGATCGGGGTCGCGGCGTGGCGGGCCGGGATGGACGTCGATCGGCTGCTCGAGGCGGCCGACGAGGCGCTGCTGCGCTCCAAGCGCCAGGGCAAGGGCCGCGTCACGCAGGCGCCCGACCCGGCTGTCTAGCCGCACTCTGCGAGACTCATCCCCGCAGTGGGGCCACGGCCCCGAGCTCCGACCCGAGGAGAGCCGATGTCGCAGAACAGCTTTGGTGCCAGGGACAAGCTCGCGGTCGGCGAGCGCGAGTACGAGGTCTT
This sequence comes from Solirubrobacteraceae bacterium, assembly GCA_035506775.1. Lineage (GTDB taxonomy): Bacteria > Actinomycetota > Thermoleophilia > Solirubrobacterales > Solirubrobacteraceae > Palsa-744. The sequence continues at coordinate 1,132 of DATJOU010000315.1, forward strand.
CCGGCTGGGGGCGTTGCAGCGCGAGTACGACGTGGCCCGCCTCCCGTTCTCGCTGAAGGTCCTGCTCGAGAACCTGCTCCGCACCGAGGGCAACGGCTCGGTCACCGCCACCGACATCGAGGCGCTCGCGCGCTGGGACGCGAAGGCCGAGCCCAGCAAGGAGATCTCCTTCACCCCGGCCCGGGTGCTGATGCAGGACCTCACCGGTGTGCCCGCCGTCGTGGACCTGGCGGCGATGCGGGACGCGATGGCCGAGATGGGCGGAGACCCCGCCGCCATCAACCCGCTCGCCCCCGCCGAGCTGGTGATCGACCACTCCGTGCAGGTGGATGCGTTCGGCACCTCCGACGCCTTCCGCGTGAACGCCGAGCGGGAGTTCGAGCGCAACCAGGAGCGCTACCTGTTCCTGCGTTGGGGCCAGGGGGCCTTCCAGCACTTCGCGGTCGTCCCCCCCGACACCGGGATCGTCCACCAGGTCAACCTCGAGTACCTCGCCCGGGTCGTGTTCGACGACGGCGACCGCGGCCAGGCCTACCCCGACACGCTGCTGGGGACCGACTCCCACACGACGATGGTCAACGGGCTGGGGGTGCTGGGTTGGGGCGTCGGCGGGATCGAGGCCGAGGCGGCGATGCTCGGCCAGCCGGTGTCGATGCTGATCCCCCAGGTGCTCGGGTTCCGCCTCCACGGCGAGATGCCGGCCGGCACCACCGCCACCGATCTCGTGCTGACCGTCACCGAGCGGCTCCGCGAACGGGGTGTGGTGGGGATGTTCGTCGAGTTCTACGGGGCGGGGCTGGCGTCGCTGCCGATCGCCGACCGAGCGACGATCGGGAACATGTCCCCCGAGTTCGGATCCACCTGCGCGATCTTCCCGATCGACTCCGAGACGCTCTCCTACCTGCGCCTCACGGGCCGCCCCGAGCAGCAGATCGCGCTGGTCGAGGCCTACGCCCGCGAGCAGGGCCTGTGGCACGACGAGCACTCCGACGAGCCCACCTTCTCCGACCACATCGAGCTCGACCTGGCGGAGGTCGAACCGTCGCTGGCCGGCCCCCGCCGGCCCCAGGACCGGATCCCGCTGCGCTCCGCGAGCGAGTCCTTCCGCGAGGCGCTGGCCGAGATCGTCGGTCCCGGCGCCGGCAACGAGCCCGTCGGGGACGCCCACGACGAGGCCGAGGAAGAGAGCTACCCGGCCTCCGACCCGCCCGCCAACGGACGCCCCGGATACCGCTCGGACGGGCCCGTCGAGCCCCTCCGTCCCGCCGCCGCCACCGGTGCGGGCGCGCGCGGGGGGCAGGCCACGCTCGAGCGCGCCCACAGCCCGCAGCCCGTCACCGTCGACGGCGAGAGCTTCGAGCTCGACCACGGCGACGTCGTGATCGCCGCCATCACGAGCTGCACCAACACCTCCAACCCGTCGGTGATGGTGGGGGCGGGGGTGCTGGCCCGCAACGCCGTGGCCAAGGGCCTGCGCTCCAAGCCGTGGGTCAAGACCTCGCTCGCGCCGGGGTCGAAGGTCGTCACCCAGTACCTCGACAACGCGGGGCTCACCGAGCCGCTGGAGGAGCTCGGCTTCAACCTCGTCGGGTACGGGTGCACGACCTGCATCGGGAACTCGGGGCCGCTGCCGCAGGAGATCTCCAGCGCCGTCGGCGAGGGCGAGCTGGCGGTCGTGTCGGTGCTGTCGGGCAACCGCAACTTCGAGGGGCGGATCAACCCCGACGTGAAGATGAACTACCTCGCCTCCCCGCCCCTGTGCGTGGCCTACGCGATCGCCGGCACGATGGACATCGACATCGTCGAGGACCCCCTCGGGCACGACCAGGACGGGCGGGAGGTGTACCTGCGCGACATCTGGCCCTCCGAGCAGGAGGTCGCCGAGACGGTCGCCCGCAGCGTCCAGGCGGAGATGTTCCACAAGAGCTACGGCGAAGTGTTCACCGGCGACGACCGCTGGCGGGGGCTCGACGTGCCCGAGGGTGAGCGCTTCCACTGGGATCCGGCCTCCACCTACGTGCGCCACCCGCCCTACTTCGAGGACATGCCCCGTGAGCCGGCCCCGCTGCGCGACGTCGCGGGGGCGAGGGTGCTGGCCCTGCTGGGCGACAGCGTCACCACCGACCACATCTCGCCGGCGGGGTCGATCAAGCGCGACAGCCCGGCGGGGCTGTACCTGCAGGAGCAGGGGGTGGGCCCCCGCGACTTCAACTCCTACGGCGCCCGCCGGGGCAACCACGAGGTGATGGTGCGGGGCACCTTCGCCAACATCCGCCTGCGCAACCTGATCGCCCCCGGCCGCGGGGCGCTGCCGGAAGGCGGCTACACCTACCACCTCTCCGACGGCGGGGAGGCCGAGCAGATGACGATCTACGAGGCGGCGATGCGCTACGCCTCCGAAGGGGTCGAGCTGGTGGTGCTGGCCGGACGCGAGTACGGGACCGGGTCCTCGCGCGACTGGGCGGCGAAGGGCACGAGGCTGCTCGGCGTGCGGGCCGTGATCACGGACAGCTTCGAGCGCATCCACCGCTCCAACCTGATCGGGATGGGGGTGCTGCCGCTGCAGTTCCCCGCCGGCGAGTCGCCCGGCTCGCTCGGGCTCACCGGCGAGGAGCGGTTCTGGATCGAGGGTCTGGCGGCGGCCACCCCGCCGGGCGAGCCGATGCCCTCGCAGCTGCGGGTGCGGGCCGTGAGGCCGGGCGGCGAGGAGGTCGCCTTCGACGCCCGCGTGCGAATCGACACCCCGCGGGAGGCCGAGTACTTCCGCCACGGCGGGATCCTGCAGTTCGTGCTGCGGAGCCTGCTCGCCGGATGAGCCCCCAGGTGAGGCGCACCCCGACGCGCAAACGCACCCCGACCGCCAGCTCCCGCACCGCCGCCAGACGCCCGGCCAAAGGCGCGAAAGCCGCTTCGGCGCCGAAGACGCCGCCGCTGCTGGCCGAGCTGCTGAGCGCCCGCGGGGCCTCCGGCCACGAGGCCGCCCCGGCGTCGGTGTGGCGCTCGGCGGCCGAGGGCTTCGCGAGCGTGGGGACGGACGCGATCGGGACCCCCCACGCGCTGGTCGCCCCGCGCGGACGCGGACGCGGACGTGGGCGCGGCGCCGCCGCCGACGAGCCGCCGCGGCGGCTGCTGCTGATGGGCCACATCGACGAGATCGGGCTGATCGTGACCCACATCGACGACCAGGGGTATCTGTGGGTGCGTGAGGTGGGGGGCTGGGATCCCCAGATCCTCGTCGGCCAACGCGTGATCATCGACACCGCCGACGGTCCCCTTCCCGGGGTCGTGGGGCGCAAGCCGATCCACCTGCTGCGTGACGAGGAGCGCAAGAAGGTCCCCGACCTGTCGGACCTCCACATCGACATCGGAGCCCGCGACGGGGAGCAGGCCCAGGAGCTGGTCAGGGTCGGCGACGTGGCCGTGATCGACGTCGCCCCGCTGCAGCTCGGGGACGGGCGGCTGGCCTCGCGGGCGCTCGACAACCGCCTCGGGTCATACGTGGCGCTGGAGGCGGCCCACCAGGTGGCAGACGCCGGAGGGGCGGCGTGGGAGCTGGGGGCGGTGGCCGTGGTCCAGGAGGAGACGACCTTCGGCGGCTCCCGCACGAGCGCCTTCTCGCTGGCCCCCGACGCCGCGATCGTGATCGACGTGACCCACGCCACCGACGCCCCCGGCATCGAGGTCAAGCCATCGGGCAAGCACCCGCTCGGCTCGGGCCCGGTGATCGGGCGCGGCTCGACCCTCCACGAGGGGGTCTTCGAGCTCCTCTACGAGACCGCCCGGGCGGAGGAGATCCCGTTCACGATCGAAGCCTCCGGCCGCTCCACCGGGACCGACGCCGACGCCGTC
>DATJOU010000316.1:0-2903 GCA_035506775.1 Solirubrobacteraceae bacterium
CTGTGTCCCACCGCCGGCGTGCGAGGGGCTGCACACGGGAGATCTGTGCGACTGCCATAGCACGGAGATCTGCGCGTGCACCGCGACCGGCGCGTGCGAACCCGAGAATCAACGCTTGCCGGATGGGGGCTAGATGCGACCGATCCTCGATTGCGAGCGCTGTGGCGCCCCGACCCCCGGCGGTCGCTGCTGTCCTCATTGCGGCTGCCAGCCGCCGACGCCGCCGAGGAGGTGGGTGCTCCGGGCGGCCCTGCTGGGCGCGGCCGCCTGCGGCGGCGGCAACGGCGGGAACACGGTGTCCGTCCCCTATGGCATCCCCCCAACTTTCGCGTGTGAGGGAGAGGCACCAGGAGTCGTCTGTCCGTGCTCGGGGAACGAGCTCTGCGCGTGCACCGACGCCGGCACCTGCGAGCCTCGGGCGGTGCTCGGCCTCGACGCCGGGACGGATGGAGGCTGAGGTCCGTGAACGAGAACAACCACCGCCGCCTGGACATGTGGAACGAGCCCCACCGGCCGGTCTACGTGGTCTGGGAGCTGACGCTCGCGTGCGATCAGCCCTGCACGCACTGCGGCTCGCGGGCCGGCACCGCGCGCGAGAAGGAGCTCACCACCTCGCAGGCGATCGACGTCGTGGGCCAGCTCGCGGAGCTGGGCGCCAAGGAGGTCGTGGTCATCGGCGGCGAGGCCTACTTGCACCCCGGCTTCCTGGAGATCGTCGCCGCCCTGAAGGCCGCCCGGATCCGACCGGTGATGACCACCGGCGGGCGGGCCATCACGGCCGAGCTCGCGCGGGACATGGCCCGGGCAGGGCTGGAGGCGGTCTCCGTGAGCATCGACGGTCTCGAGGAGACCCACGATCTGCAGCGGGCCGCGAGGGGCAGCTTCGAGTCCGCGACCGCCGCGCTCGGCCACCTCAGGGCGGCGGGCATCCTCACCGCCTCCAACACCAACTTCAACCGCCACAACCGAGGAGACCTCGAGGGGCTCTACGCCCACCTGAAAGCCCAGGGCATTCGCTCCTGGCAGGTGCAGCTCACCGTCCCTCTCGGCCGCGCCGCCGACCGACCCGATCTGATCCTCCAGCCTTGGGACCTGCTCGACCTCATCCCGCGGATCGTCGCGCTGAAGGAGCAGGCCTTCCGCGACGGCATCCTGATTCAACCCTCCAACAATGTCGGATACTTCGGCCCCGAGGAACGCCTGCTCAGGTCGGTGGTCCCTGGTGGCCGGGACACCTGGCAGGCCTGCCCCGCCGGCCGCTACAGCATGGGGATCGAGTCCGACGGCGCCGTGAAGGGCTGCCCCTCGCTCCAGACCAGCGCTTACGTCGGCGGCAACGTCCTCGAGCGCTCGCTGCGCGACATCTGGGAGAACACGCCGGAGTTGGCCTTCTCGCGCAACCGCACCGTCGAGAGTCTCTGGGGTTTCTGCCGGACCTGCCCGTTCGCGGAGAGCTGCCTCGCCGGTTGCACGTTCACCTCGCACGCCATTCTCGGTCGGCCCGGCAACAACCCCTACTGCCACTTTCGGGCGCGCACGCTCGCGAAGCAAGGGAAGCGCGAGCGGCTGGTGCCGGCCGAGGCCGCCCCGGGAGCCCCCTTCGACAACGGCCGCTTCGATCTCGTGGTCGAGCCCTTCGACGCCCCGGATCCGCAACCGGCTCGGCGCGCGGCGCGACTCAAGGTCTGGCGCGAGGCGTAGCGCAGGGGCGGAGGGCCCCGGGTCGGTGCTAGGCTGCACGGGATGCCGACCTCCGGCGCGCCGACCGACACTGGCGACACCTGGGTCTCCGAGTCCGCTCCCGACGCCTCCGCGACGCCGGCGCTGCCCGAGGGCACCACGGTCGATCGCTACGTCATCGTCCAGGCGCTCGCGGAGGGCGGCATGGGGGTGGTCTACGTCGCTCACGATCCCGAGCTCGATCGCCGGGTCGCGCTCAAGCTGCTGCGCGCCGAGATGCTCGCAGGGCAGGGGGCGACCGTCGGGCGCAACCGCCTGGTGCGCGAAGCCCACGCGATGGCCAAGCTCAACCATCCGAACGTCGTGACCATCTATGACGCGGGTATCATCGGCGAGCAGGTCTTCCTCGCCGTCGAGCTCGTGGAGGGGCTCGACGCCGGGACGTGGCTGCGAGAGCCGCGGGGCTGGCGCGAGGTCCTGGACGTCTTCATGAAGGCCGGGCGCGGCCTGGCCGCCGCCCACGACGCCGGCCTGGTGCACCGCGACTTCAAGCCCGACAACGTGCTCCTCGGCAAGAACGGCGAGGTGAAGGTGGCCGACTTCGGCCTCGCCCGAGCCGCCGCGGGGAGCGAGCTGTCGATCCCCGACTCCTCGGACGATTCCTCCGAGACCTCGAGCGGTCTGCGCTCGACCTCGAGCAGACCCCTCAGCGATCGGCTCACGCAGGTCGGCCTGGTCACGGGGACCCCCGGGTACATCGCGCCCGAGCAGCTGATTGGCCAGCCGAGCGACGCCCGCGGCGACCAGTTCAGCTTCGCGGTCGCGCTGTACGAGGGGCTCTACGGCGAACGACCCTTTGCGACGAGCCCGCTCGGGGGCAAACCGGTGGCTGAGCCCCCCAAGGGGACCCAGGTGCCGGTCTGGGTGCGGAAGGTCCTGCTGCGCGGGCTCTCGCTCCGCCCCGACGATCGGTATCCCTCGATGGTGGCCCTGCTCTCGGCGCTCGCCGATGACCCGGCCGTTCGTCGTCGGCGAGCGCTCGCCCTCGGCGGCATCGGCGGGCTGGTGCTCGCTGCGATCACCGGCACCGCACTCGTCTTTCTTCGGATCCGGGCCGCCAGCGATCCCTGCCATGATCCCTCGAGCCGGCTGGCCGGCGTCTGGGACGAGGGTGCGCGCCGCGCCACCCGCGCGGCGTTCCTGGCGACCGGCGATCCCACTGC
>DATJOU010000317.1:0-5912 GCA_035506775.1 Solirubrobacteraceae bacterium
GCTCGAAGCGGGGCGGCTCGTCGCCGAGCGCCTTGCGGACCTTCGTGGTGACCTGCTCGCGTCCCGTCTCGCCGAAGTCGATCCCCCACTTGGAGTCGTAGTGGTGGGCGGCCGCGTCGTGGTAGCGCGTGTTGGCGTCGCGGATCTCCTCGGCGCTCGTGGCGGGCGGCACGGCCCGCACCTTATACTCGCCCGCCGTGCCAGCGTCTCGCACCGAGCCGGAGGCTCGCTCGCCGGCCGCCTACGTGCAGCGTGACCAGCCCGAGGGTGTCCCGCCGCTGGAGCTGACCGGAGAGCGGACCCTCCCGGACGTCCCGGCCGAGAACTACTGGTACCGCCGGCACCTGGCCGTCTACGAGTGGATCGCCGCCCGCGTCGCCGGCGCGCGCGTGGTCGACATGGCCTGTGGCGAGGGCTACGGGACCGCGGTGCTGGCGCGCACGGCCGCCTCGGTGACCGGCGTCGACGCCAACCCCGAGGCCCACGACCACGCCCGTCTGCGCTACACCGCCGCCAACGTGCGCTTCGTGCGGGCGCTCGTGGACGGCTACTCCGAGCCGGCCGACGCGGTCGTGTTCCTGCAGACGATCGAGCACCTCGAGGACCCGGGCGCCACGCTGAACCACTTCCGCTCGCTGGTGGGCTCCGGGGGGAGCGTGTACGTCTCGACCCCGAACGTGCTCACGCTGGCGCCGAAGGGTGCGGCCCGCTCGGACAACCCCTGGCACGTGCGCGAGTACCGCCGGGCCGAGTTCGAGCGGCTGTGCCGGGAGAGCTTCTCCGAGGTGCAGCTCTACGGCCTCTTCCACGCCCGCCGGCTGCGGGCCCACGAGCTGGCCCTGCGCTGCGGCTGGGACCGCGTCCACGCGGCCCTGGGCCTGACCGCGCGCTTCTACGCGCGCTTCACCCCCTCGATCGCCGCCGAGGACTTCGCGCTGCGGCAGGACGGCGAGGCCAACCTCGAGCGGGCGCTCGACTTCGTGGCCGTGTGCCGGCCGTGAGCGCCGGCGCCCGCGAGCGGGGCGCGCTGGCGATCGTCCTGCACACGCACATGCCCTACGTCGAGGGCTTCGGCACCTGGCCGTTCGGCGAGGAGTGGCTGTGGGAGGCGATCGTGGGCTCCTACCTTCCGCTGCTCGAGCTGCTCGACACGGACCCCCCGGTCACGCTCTCGCTGACGCCGGTGCTGTGCGACCAGCTCGAGGCTCCCGGCCTGGCGGCCCGCTTTCGCCGCTTCGTCGAGGAGGTCCGCCGCGGGACCCACGAGCGCGACGCCGCCGGGCTGCGCGAGGGGGGACACGAGCAGCTCGCGGCGGAGCTCGAACGTGCCTGGCGAGAGGACTACCTCGGCGCCCTCGGGCGCCTCGATGCCCGCTCGGAGGACCTGCTCGGCGCGCTCGCTCCCCACGTCCGCTGGACCTCCTCGGCGACCCACGCGATCCTCCCCCTGCTCGCCACCGACGCCGGCGTGAGGGCCCAGCTCGCCAGCGGCATCGCCTCGCACCGGCGGCGCTTCGGAGACTGGGGCGGGGGCCTGTGGCTGCCTGAGTGCGCCTACGCCCCGTGGCTGGAGGGAAGGCTGCTCGAGGCCGGGGTGCGGACCGTGTGCGTGGAGCTCACCGGCGCCTTCGGGGAGGGCTCCTGGGAGCACCTGCAGCCGCTCGCAGGAGAGCACGGGCTCGTGTTCGTCCCGATCGACCGCGCCACGATCTCGCTGGTGTGGAGCGAGCACGGCTATCCGGCGGGGGGCACCTACCGCGACTACCACCGCCTCACCACCTTTCACCACAACCCCTGGAACAACGCCGGCGACGCCTACGACCACGGCGCCGCGCTGCGCCAGGCCCGGGCCGACGCGAGCGACTTCGTGAGCCGCGTGCTGGCCCGTCTGCGGGAGGCGGCTGAGGCGGCTCCCGGACCGCTCCCGGGAGGAGGCCTCGTGGTTTGCGCGCTCGACACCGAGCTGCTCGGCCACTGGTGGTACGAGGGCGTCGCCTGGCTGGCGGCCGTGATCGAGGAGGCCGCACGCCAGGGCCTCGAGCTCGTGCGCCTCGACGAGGCCGTGGCGCTGGAGCAGCCGCGGCCACTCCCGCGGGCGCCGGCGGGCGAGTGGCCGGCCGTCAGCTGGGGCGCCGGGGGAGACCTCTCGACGTGGTCCTCGCCGGGGGTCGCCGAGCTCGCCTTCGGGGCCCGGGCGGCCGAGCTCGGGGTGCTGGCGGCCGGACCAGCGGTGCCGGTCTCGGCGCTGCGCGAGCTGCTCGCCCTGCAGGCCAGCGACTGGGCCTTCCTGATCACCCGCGAGCTCGCCGTCAGCTACGCCCGCGAGCGCTTCGACTCCCACCGCCGGGAGCTGGCCCGGGCGATGTCGGGCGAGGACGCCCAGGGCGCGGAGCGGGCGCTGCGCAACATCGCCCCGGACGCCCGCCCGAGCGACCTGCTCGCGCCCTGAGGCGGCGAGCTACGCGGGCCGGCGCACGACCACCAGGGCGAAGCTGGTGAGGGCCGGCAGGGGATGCTCGACCATCACCCCCACGAAGGCCCGCTCGGCGGCCGCCAGCGGCTTGACATGCCGGTAGAAGGCGTGGCCGTAGTAGCCGGTGTAGCGCTCGACCGAGAACCCCACCGAGCGCAGGCGGGCGAGCTGGGCGCGGCTCGGTCCCCGGCACCAGGAGTAGTAGGGGCGGAACTTCGCGTGGCGCGACGGGCAGGCGCGGAACAGCACCCGGCTCGACAGTCCCGGGGACAGGATCCGGTTGACCAGGAACGGCAGCGCGTACAGCGTCGGGAACATGTGCACGGCCGTGCCGCCGGGCCGCAGCAGCTCGTACACGTGCCGGTGGAAGCCCTCGCCGTCGGGCACGTGCTCGGCGGTCCAGCGGCTGAAGACGGCGTCGAAGGGACCGTGCTCGGCGGCCACCCGGGCCACCCCCGCGTCGTCGAGGATGTCGAGCTGCTCGCGCCGGTAGCCCCCGCCGGCCCGCTCGAGCTGCTGCTCGGAGACGTCCGTTACGACGTAGTGCAGCCCGTAGCGCTCGACCTGGTCCAGCGCCAGCAGGGGGCGCGCGCCGCCGCCGACGTCGCACACACGCACCGCCCCCGCGTCCAGCACGGCGCGCAGCTCGCCCCACATGTCGCCCTCCGCCGCCCGTGCGCGGTCGTAGGACACCGGGTCGCCGTCGCCGCCGTCCACGCCCCCGCCGTCCCTCACTCCCAGCGCAACGTGCGGGGGGTCTCGCGCATTCGGATCACGCGCGCCGGCACGCCGGCCACGACGGCGTTGGCGGGGACGTCGGTGGTCAGCACCGCGCTGGTCCCGACGATCGCGTTCTCGCCCACGTTGACGCCGCGCAGCACGCACACCCCGTATCCGATCCACACGTTGTGGGACACGCTGACGTCGCGCTTGTAGATGCCCTGCAGGCGGACCGGGCGCTCGACCTCGGTGACCCCGTGGTCGAAGTCGATCAGCATCACGCGGTCGGCGATGATGCACTCGCGGCCGATCGAGACGTGCTGGAAGGCGGAGATCGTGCACTCCTGGCCGATCACCGTCTTGGCCCCGATCTCCACCAGCCCCTCGTGGGCGCGGATCTTGCAGCCGTGCCCGATCCACGCCCAGCGCCCGATGCGCAGCGTCGCGTGGCGGCCGATCTCGAGCTTCACTTTCGGGCACACGAAGCAGATGCCGTCCGTCTGCAGCCGCCGCCGGAAGCGCAGCTTCAGATACGCGAGGCGCATCAGCAGCACCCCATAGGCGGGCGTCAGCATCCCGTTCGCGCGCATGAACCGCAGCAGCGCGAGCGGCCCTCCGTGCAACGGCGCGGGTGCCAGCCGCGCCGCGGTCGCGTGGTGCTCGTGTCCGGCGGGTGCTCCCGCGTCTGCCACCTGGGTCATGGGCGGCGAATCGTAGAGGCACCGTGGCCCCCGGGTGCCCCTGCGATGATTGCCCGCTCGATGGACGACCCCACGCTCGCCAAGCGCCTGCTCGACGGCGACCGCCGCGCGCTCGCGCGTGGGATCTCACTCGTCGAGGACGACCGCCCCGAGGGCTGGAAGCTGGTGCGGGAGATCTACCCCCACACGGGGGCGGCCGCCGTGGTCGGCTTCACGGGGCCACCCGGGGTCGGCAAGTCGACGCTGATCGGCGCGCTCACCGCCAACCGCCGGCAGGCCGGCAGGACCGTGGGCGTGCTCTCCGTCGACCCCTCCTCGCCGTTCACCCAGGGGGCGCTGCTGGGCGACCGCATCCGCCTCTCCGAGCACTTCCTGGACCCGGGGGTGTTCATCCGCTCGATGGCGAACCGGGGCGCCCTCGGAGGGCTCTCGGAGGCGGCGCTGCAGGCCGCCCTGCTGCTCGACGCAGCCGGCCGCCAGGACGTCTACATCGAGACCGTCGGGGTCGGCCAGGCGGAGGTCGACATCATCGATCACGCCGACACGATCGTGCTGGTGCTGATGCCCGGGTCCGGCGACTCGATCCAGGCGCTGAAGGCCGGGGTGATGGAGATCCCCGACGTGATCGTCGTCAACAAGGCCGACCACCCGCTCACCGACACGATGATCCGAGAGATCCGCAGCGTGCTCTCGCTGGCGAACCTCGACGGCGGCGAGCGCGGTGCCTGGAGGGTCCCGATCGTCAAGACCGAAGCCACCCACGGTCGCGGCGTGAAGGAGCTGGCCGACAGGCTCCAGGAGCACCGCGAGCACCTGCGTTCGGCGGGCGAGCTCGAGCGCCGGCGCGGGCGTCACCTGCGCAGCGAGGTGCTGGCGATCGCGGCCGCGCGCATGCGCCGGCGCCTGGAGGAGGAGATCAGCGGGGACCCCCGCTTCCAGGAGCTGCTCGAGCAGGTGCTGCAGCGGCGCCTGGATCCGGCGAGCGCGGCGGGGGCGCTGCTGGAGTGGCAGTACCAGCCCTAGGCCCGGCGGCCCCCGCCTGGATGGTTGATTCCACCCATCTAGGCTCCGAGCGCCCTCGCGATCACCATCTGCTGGACCTCGTCGGTGCCCTCCCCGATCGTGAGGATCTTGGCGTCGCGGTAGAAGCGGCACACGGGGTACTCCTCGATGTAGCCGTAGCCGCCGTGGATCTGGACCGCCTCCTCGCTGCAGCGCACGGCCAGGCGGCCGGTCTTGAGCTTCGCCTGGGCAGCCGTGAGGCTGAAGTTGCGCCCCCCGTCCTTCTCGCGGGCGGCCTTGTAGACGAGCAGCCGGGCGGCCTCGATCTCGGTCGCCATGTCCGCCAGCTTGGCCTGGATCGCCTGGAACTTCGAGATCGGCTGCCCGAAGGCGCGCCGCTCACGGGCGTAGGCGAGCGCCTGGTCGAGCGCCCCCTGGGCGAGCCCCACGCCCATCGCGGCCACCCCGATGCGGCCGATGTCGAGCACCTGCAGGAACTGCTTGAACCCGGCCCCGCGGGGGCCGAGCAGGTTCTCCTCCGGGACCCGGCACTCGTTGAACGTCAGCGGCCGGGTGTCGGACGCGTTCCAGCCCATCTTGCGGTACGGCTCGCCCTGCTCGTAGCCGGGGGTGCCGTTGGCGACGAGGATGTTCGAGATCTCCTTCGCGCCGGCGCCGTCCTCGCCGGTGACCGCCGTGATGCACACGACCCCGGAGATGTCGGTGCCGGCGTTGGTGATGAACTGCTTGGAGCCGTCGATCACCCATTCCCCGTCGTGCAGGCGGGCCCGCGTGCGCGTGTTGCCGGCGTCCGAGCCGGCCTCCGGCTCGGTCAGGCCGAAGGCCCCCAGCACCTCTCCCGCGCACAGCCGCGGCAGCCATTCGCGCTTCTGGGACTCGCTGCCGAACAGGTACACCGGCTGGGTCCCGAGCGAGGTGTGGGCGCAGACCGTGATCGCCACCGAGGAGTCCACCCGCGTGAGCTCCTCGACGGCCAGCACGTAGGCGAGCGTGTC
>DATJOU010000318.1:0-3329 GCA_035506775.1 Solirubrobacteraceae bacterium
CGGATGACCCTCTGATCCTGCGACAGGGCCATCGAGAACGGGACCTCGCCGGCGCTCCCGCGTGTGATCGCGTCGAGCAGGCCCTCGAGTCCGTCGATCGACGCCGATGCCTCTCCCGGAGATGGGCTCAGAACGACCTCCTACCTGGACACAGCGCCCCAGGCCCCGAGACGCTGAACGATCTCGTTATCTAAACAGCGACGACACGTGAAGTCAACCCCTGGCTATAGAAACGGCGCTTGGTCGTCCTGCGAGTCCGATATGTAACCGAATGGTCTGGATTGAAGGGGCGCGGCACCCGGCCCGCCCGCTCGACCGACCGACTACCGTGGCCGCTGATGTCCGGCGAGCTCTACGACATCCTGGGGGCGCGCTACGTCGCCAACCGCCGCACCGATCCTCGCATCGCGGAGCTCCTCTGGGCCCAGCTGGGGGACGCCGCCAGCGTCCTCAACGTCGGCGCCGGCACGGGCTCCTACGAGCCGCCACACCGGCAGGTCACGGCCGTCGAGCCGTCGGACGCGATGCGCGCGAGGCGGCCGCCGGGCTCACCGGAATGCGTCGCCGGGGTGGCGGAGGCGCTCCCGTTCCCCGACGACGCCTTCGACGTGTCCATGACCGTGTTCAGCGATTGGTTCTGGGAGGACCAGCGGGCCGGGTTCGCCGAGATGCGCAGGGTGGCCCGCGAGCGGGTGGTGGTGCTGAGCTTCGACCGCTCCGCGGCGGAGGACTTCTGGCTGTCCCGCGAGTACCTCCCCCACGCCCACGACCTGTGGGGGTCCTTCGACACCACCCTCGAGCACCTCGGGGAGTGCGAGGTGATCGCCGTCCCGATCCCGGGCGACTGCGTGGACGGCTTCTTCCACGCCTTCTGGCAACGCCCCCACGCCTACCTCGACGGCTCGATCACCGAAGCGATGGCCGTCTTCCGGCGTCTCGAGGAGCGTGAGGCGAAGGACGGGCTGCGTCGTCTGTCCGAGGATCTCCAGTCGGGCGCATGGCAGGCCCGTCACGCCTACCTGAACGGGCGCGAGAGCATCGACGTCGGCTACCGGCTGCTCGTCAGCACGGTGTAGCCCGGGGTCCGCTCAGCGGGCGCTGTCGGGCGGCCCCGAGGCCCACGAGGGCTCACGGGCTCGCAAGCGCAGCAGCGCCCTCCAGGTGGCGGGCCCAAGGACGCCCGTCGCCGGGAGCCGGTGGTGACGCTGGAAGCCGGCGACCGCGCGGCCGGTCTCGGCCCCGTAGAAGCCCCCGACCGGGAGCCGGGCGCCGCCCGCGTTCAGCAGCTCCTGGGCCCAGTCCACCTCGTCCCCGTCCGCGCCCGGCCGGATCGTGGCCGGCGCGATCGCCCGCCCGCGCGCCCGCGCCGGCGGCACGGCGAGCGCGGCCAGCCCCGCCGGAGCAGCCGAGTCCAGGTCGAAGAAGCTCGTGCCCGCGAGCCCGAAGCCGGCGGCGAGCGTCCGGAACTGCTCGAGTTCGGCGACTCCCGGTTCGCCGTACAGCTGCCCCACCGGGACGATCGGTCGCCCGTAGATCGCGTTGACGGGCAACACCTCGGCGTAGGCCGCCGCCACGCTCAGGCCGAGGTCGCGCCAGTACATCAGGGGCATGTCGAAGCCGAAGCCGCCGGGTCCGAGGAACACCGAGTAGGGGAACTTCGGGTGCTGCAGCACCTCCGGCTGCCCGGCGAGCGCGATCGCAAAGCTCTTCCCGAGCGAGCCGCGCAGGCTGCGGACGTATGCCTGGGCCTGCCCGTAGCGCGTTTCGTAGGCCGACTCGGCGTCCACCACGAGGCACGCGGCACCGCTGCGTACGGCTGCGATCGCCGCCTGCGCTTCCGCCACCGGTTCGCTGCCGTACGCGAACACCCATGCACAGACCGACACGCCGAAGGCGCGCAGGCCCGCGATCAGCGACGGCGAGAACTGCGGTTCGGAGGTGAGGCCGTCGGCGGCCTTGACGTACAGCGTGCGGGCGCCCGCCTCCCTCGCCGCGACCGCCAGCGACTGCGCGCTCGCGCCGGCCGACACCTGGTCGATCCACAGTGCGGTACCGCCGATCGGAGACGCCGCCGCCGCCGGGTCCGGGACGGCGCAGGCAGCCCCGGCCCAGACCAGGAGCGCCGCCGCCACAACCGCCAGCGCCTGCCGTGGGGCCGAATGCACCCGCCGGATTATCCCGGGTCGAGCTCGTTGATCTGCCGCACCACGCGTTCGCGGTGCCATGCAAAGCGGCTCGGCAGCTCAGCCGTGACGCCACTCCGGGCGGCTGGAGCCGCGGGGCACGAGGATCGGGTCCTGCCACCGCGGGGGCGTCTCGGAGAAGGTCACCGGCGGGGCGAGCTGGGTGAGCGTCCCCAAGGGGGTCTCGGCAGTCACGGAGTCGGGCTCGCGCAGAGTGTGGGCCTCGGAGGAGCCGGCCAGCGCAGGGTCCACCTGGCCGAGCGAGGTGACGAACATCCCGGTGCGGGCGAGGGACACGTTGACGCGATAGCTCCCTCCCTCGACGGCGCGCCGGTGCAGCGCGGCGAGCGCGCCGGCCGCGCCGAGATAGCCGGTGATGAAGTCGTTGAGCAGCCCCGTGGGGGGCAGCTTCGGATCCCCTTCGCCACCTTCGATCGCCATCACCCCGGAGGCGGCCGAACCGTTCATGTCGAACCCGGCCCGGTCCCGCCACGGGCCCCGCGGGCCGAAGGCCGTCACCGACACGCTGATCGTGCCGGGGTGACGCTCGGCCAGCTGGTCGGGATCGAGGCCGTAGCGCTCGAGCTTCCCACGCCGGTGGTTGTTGACGACCACGTCCGCCCGGGCGAGCAGCTCCTCGACGCGGCCACGGTGCTCCTCGACGCGCAGGTCGAGGTTCGCGCTGCGGCTGCCGACGTTGGCCTCGTTGTAGATGAAGTCGTGCTCGAGGTGGTTGGGGAAGGTGCCGTTGAGGACGTCGGCCCCGTGCTCGGCGAGCGTCCGCCCGACGGTCGGGCCGGCGACGGCGTGGGTGAACGACAGCACCCGCACCCCCGACAGCGGTCGCTCGCCGGCGCCGAACGGGCGCGCCGGCGCCTCTCCGATCCGCTCCACCTCGATCACCGGCGTGGCCGCGAGGAGCTCTCCGTGAGGGTGGGCCCGCCACTCCTCGGGGGTGCGGGCGATCGTCAACGGCAGCGCCTGCTCGGACGCGGCCTGCTCGAGCTCGGCGGCGTCCCACTCGCCGAAGGCCGCCACCAGCCGCTCCCATGCCGGTGGGCAGTCGAGGAACCGCAGCCACGCGGCGGCCATGTGGGGATACACCCCCGAGGCCATCACAGTGCGCCCGTCCCGGGTCCGGTAGGG
>DATJOU010000319.1:0-4981 GCA_035506775.1 Solirubrobacteraceae bacterium
GGCGGGGACTGGTGACGAGCGCGACGATGGCCAGCAGCCCGACGATCCCACCGACCACGAGCGGGTAGTTGGGCTTCGGCATCTCGAGCGCGATCCCGAGCGCGATGCCGACACAGAGCAGGCCCGCCAGCGCGACCACGAGCCCCTCGTTGACCCGCCGCCCGGTGACCGACGGATGCCAGTCGGCCGCCCCGCTGGGCAGCCGCAGCTCGGGGGCGTTCATCGCCCCAGCAGGCGGGCTTTCCAGCCCCGCCGTTCGCCGCTGGGCGAGATTCCGTATTTCTGCATCTCGCGCGGGTTGATCCCGTTGGCGACCACGCCGAGGACCGGGGCGGAGGGGGTGTTCGAGAGCAGCTGCCACAGGCGCCGGGCGGAGCGCTCGTGGGTGTGCCCGGCGCGGGCCACCAGCACGATCGCGTCGACGGCTGCGAGCAGCGGCATCGCGTCGCTGACTTCGAGCGGTGAGGGGACGTCGACGAGCACGCGGTCGTATTCCTGGGAGAGGCCGTGGAGCAGCTCGTGCATCTCCGAGCTCGCCAGCAACGCAGCCGGGTTGACCGCGGCGGCACGGCTCGGCAGCAGCGCCACCGCCCCCTGCTCCCGGGAGGCGAGCATGGTCGCGGTCTCGAAGCCGCCCCGGGGCTGGGCGGCCAGCGGTTCCGGCTGGGGCGCGGGCACCGGCTGCAGGGCTTCGCCGGGCGTCAGCGCCCCGGCGAGCACCTCGGGCAGCCCGGCGGTACCCGGGACCCCGAGCAGTCGCGCCTGGGAGGGACGGCGGAAGTCGGCCTCCACGATCGCCACCCGCTCGCCCGCTTCGCGCTGGACGAGTGCCAGGTCGGCGATCACCGTCGAGCGTCCGTCACCGGCCTCGGCGCTGAGGAACAGCAGGCAGCGGGGCACCATGCGAGGGGGCAGCGCGCCGTCCCCCGACGGGGCCGGCACGTGATGCCCCTTCGAGGACCCGTTCGTTTTCGGAGCCCCGTCGGCGAGCAGCAGCGTCGCCTGCAGCCGCCGCATCGGCTCCAGCAGCACGCGCGAGGGCGAGGGGTAGCCACCGCGGTCGACGACCGGCCGGCGGACGGTGGGAAGCACCGTGAGCAGCGCGGCCGGGTACACGGCTTCGATGTCGCCGAGCACCCGCAGGCGGCGGTCCAGCCGCCCCAGCGCGAAGGCCGCCACGGCGGCCAGCAGGACCCCGATCACGAACCCGAACTCGCCGTTCTTTTTCGGCGCCGGCCCGAGCAGCCGGGCGCCTCGCGGCTTGGCCGGCTTGAGCTGTTCGACGTCTTTGATCTGGAGCTCGGCTTCGAGCTGGTTGATGTGGCTCTGCAGCTGCGCCTCGCGGATCACGTTGCCCTGGTTGGCGGCGGTGTCGGTGACCTTCGAGCCCCTCGTGGCCATCACGGGCGTTTCGATGCGGTTGATCTGGCGGCGGGCGATCTTCAGCTGGTTGAGCAGCCCGCGCTCGTACTGGGTGTGCTGGCGGCGGATGTAGACGGCGGCGACCGTGTTGGCCAGCAGTGCCGAGGCCCGCGGGGTGCGGGCTTCGGTGGTGATGTTGACGAACTGGCTCTTTTCGTTCGCCTTGGCCTTGATCTTCCCCTTGGCGGCGACCTTGGCGGTGTGGTTCTGCTGCGCCTTGAGCTGGTGGCGGGCTTCTTCGGTTACGACCGAGTTGATGATGTCCGGCTGGGCGGAGGCGGTCAGCCCCGAGTTCTTGCCCCCGACCCCCTTTTCGCCGACGTTCTGTTCGTTGCCGGCGCTCAGGTAGAGCTGGGTTTCAGACTGGAAGGTGGGGTGTTTGTGCTTGTAGTAGAGATAGGTCCCGCCGGCGACCACTATCCCCACGATGAGAATCAACCACTTGCGCCGCCAGATGGGCGCGAGAATCGCGGTTGCACTTGGGGTTTCGTTCATGAACAGCGTCCATTTTTAGGCGCGCAAAGCCATCGTACGGGCCGACGTAACCGATGTCTAAAGAGTATCGAGCCGGGCCCGTAGATCCGCAAGTAGCGGTGCGGGGAATCCGCAACCAGCGGGGGACCCGCACGATGCTCTTCGAGGGAGTTACGGAGCCCGCGTGCCGCGCCTTGCGCCGTCCAGGCGGCGGTAGAGCCCGCGGTGCAGCTCGACCGTGTTCTGCCAGCCGAAGCGCAGCGAGGAGCGACGCGCCGCGCGGCCCATCTCGAGCCTGCGCCCGGGGTCGTCGGAGAGCTGGCGCAGGGCCTCGGAGATGCCCGCCGGGCGGCGGTCGATGAAGAAGCCGTTGACGCCCGGCTCGAGCAGCTCCCGGACCCCGTTGACCGGCGTGACGAGCAGCGGCAGGCCGCTCGCCGCGGCCTCGAAGGTGGCCAGCGAGAAGGTCTCGTAGCTGGTCGGCAGCAGGAACGCGTCCGCCATCGCGTACAACGGGGCCACCTCCCGCTGCACCCCCAGCCAGCGGATGCGGTCCCCGACCCCCAGCGAGCGGGCCAGCGTTTCGAAGTGGGACCGGTCCCCGTCCCCGGCCACGGCCAGCGTCCAGCCGGGAGCGCCGGGCAGCGCCTCGATCGCCGGCCGCAGCCCCTTGCGCTCCCACTCGCCTCCCACGAACAGCGCCACCGGCTCCCGCTCGCCGAGATGCAGCCGCTCGCGCTCGGCGCGGGCCTGCTCGCCCCAGCGGCCCGGTTCGAAGCGCTCCAGGTCGACCCCGTTGTGGATCGCGATCACGTCCGGCGCCAGCGCGGGGTAATGCTCGCGGACCTCTTCGGCGACACCCTCGGAGACGCAGGCGAAGACCGCTCCGCGGTTGCGGTGGAAGGCGGCCCGCTCGCTCAGGCGCTTGGCGATCCTGACGAGTCGGATGTTGGCCCGGTAGAGGAGGCCGGCGCGGCTGGGGTTGGCGGGGCCGACCTGGTGGCAGTAGTGCACCGAGACGATGTCGGCGCGGTTGAGCACGATCCCCCCGGTGACCTGCAGGATCCCGCGCGCGCGGCGGGCCACGGCCAGCGAGCCCGCGACCAGGAACCAGGGGTAGGCGACCATGAACGGGCGGGCGGGGCCGCGGACGCGGTGGAAGCGCACCCCCGAGCCATCCGGCAGCTCGCAGGTGCGGGCGATCACCGTGACGTGGTCGCCCCTGCGGCGCAGGCCGAGGATCAGCTCGCAGAGGACCCGCTCCATCCCCCCCACCGGCCCGATGTCGTGCGCCACGATCGTGACCTCGCAGGGGCCCTCGGGCGAGCCCGCATCGTCGGGGGCGGCGTGCTCGGCTCCGGACGCGACCGCCATCCCCTAGCCGTCCCGTGCGGGCCGGCGGGCGGCCACCAGCCGGCGCATCTGCTCGGCGAAGCGCCCGCACATCGCGCCCTCTGTGAACTCGGCCCGCTGACGTTCGCGCCCGGCAGCCGCCAGCCGGGCCCGCAGCTCGGGAGAGGCCAACAGCGGCTCGAGCGCGTCGGCGAGCGCGGCCGGCTCGCCGCTGCGGGCGAGCACCCCGGTGACGCCGTTCTGCACGATCTCCCTGGGACCGCCGTTGTCCACCGCCACCACCGCCACGCCGCGGGCCATGCCCTCGAGCAGCACGATCCCGAAGGGCTCCGGGTCGGAGGCGTTCACGAGGATGTCCATGCGGTCAATGTACGGCCCCGCGTCGGGCACCTCGCCCGTCATCGTGACGTGCTCGCGCATCCCCAGCTCGGCGATCAGCCGCGGCAGCGCCTGCGCGTACGCGGGGGCCAGCTCCCACGAGTCGCCGCCGACGAGCAGCACGTGGACCGCCTGGCCCCGCTCGCGCAGCAGGGCGGCCGCCCGCACCAGGCGGTCCTGCCCCTTCCAGGGCTGCAGGCGCGCCACGAGCCCGAGCACCGGCGTCCCGGCCGGCAGGTCGGGGAGGCCGACGGGGGGCGCACCCTCGCCGGGCGTGGGCGCCCGCGTCCCGGCCGCCACCACGAACATCGGTCGCGCCGGACGGATCCCGCGCTGTGCCTCGGCGGCGGCGTGGGAGGTGCAGCCGATCGCCACGGCCGGCAGCGCGGTGGCGCAGCGGTCGAGCCAGTGGCCGGTGGGGATCGCGTGCTGCCACCACACGACGCGTCCGCCCATCCCGGCGAGGACCGCCGCGGGCGACCCGTACAGCTGCGTCTTGCCCACCCAGT
The DNA here is from genome assembly GCA_035506775.1 of Solirubrobacteraceae bacterium. Classification (GTDB taxonomy): domain Bacteria; phylum Actinomycetota; class Thermoleophilia; order Solirubrobacterales; family Solirubrobacteraceae; genus Palsa-744. The sequence goes on from DATJOU010000319.1 coordinate 4,137, forward strand.
TGAGGAGCACGTCGGGACGCCGGCGGCGCAGCACCCGCGCGAGCCGCAGCACCGCCCGTGCCCCGGTGTGGAGCTCGCGCACCCGCCCCGCCCCGAGGACGTACACCGGCACCCCTTCGGCGCGCAGGGCCTGGGGCCACGGGCCGTCCTGCAGGAAGGCGACCTCGGACTCGTAGCCGTGGCCGGGACCGCCTTCGATGAGCGCCTGGAGCATCTCCTCGGCACCCCCCGAACGGGTCGCCCACGGCAGCGTGAAGAGGAGCCGCAGTGGCCGGCCGGACACGCAGCGAGCCTACCCAAAGCGCACGCTCGCTCCCGTTAGGATGCCCGCGGCCCGCACGCCGGCACTGACAGCCCGGGTCCCGAATCCGAGTGAGCATGACACCACCAGCGCCGACAACCCGAGACAGCCGCTGGCGGGCGGCGCGAGCCCGGCTCGCCGGGCTGCTGGGCGGCGACGCCGTCACCGGGGAGGCCGAGCCGGCGCGTCTTGGAGACGGCGGCGTGGACACGCCCCCGCCGCCCCCACAGACGCCGGCCGGGTGGCGGACCGGTCCGCCGGACTTCGTCGGCGTGGGCTTCCAGCGCTGCGGTACCACCCGCTGGTACAACCTGATCACGGCCCACCCCGAAGTCGCCCGCCCGGTGGCGATGAAGGAGCTGCACTTCTTCGACCGCTTCTACTCGGGCGGCTTCGGCGAGAGCGCACCGGCGCCCGTCGGGGACGGCGGCGTGGACCGGCCGGCGCCACCACCCGAGACGCCCGCAGGGTGGCGCACGGGCCCACCGGACGTCGTCGGGGTGGGCTTCCAGCGCTGCGGCACGACGCGCTGGTACAACCTCGT
>DATJOU010000320.1:0-11167 GCA_035506775.1 Solirubrobacteraceae bacterium
CGGCCGGCGGGCCGCGGCCAGTTGCGCCAGCACGCGGTTCGCGTCGCGGCCGGCGGCGATCGTCGCCACCACCAGCGGCCGCCCTGCCAGCAGCGCCTGGATGCGTGGTGCCAGCGTGGCGGGCGCGCCGAGCGAGACCGCCGCCACGCTGCCGTCCTCTGCGGCGGCCACCGGCGCGTCGGCGTCCGTGCCGGGCGTGGCGGCGTAGGCGGCGCCCGCGAGCGACGACGCGAGCAGACCCGGCCGCAGTTCGCCGGGGGCGTGGCGGGCGCGCGCGAGCGCACGGCCCCAGCCGTAGATGTGCCCTACGGACCCGGCGGTGGCCAGCTCCAGCGGCGGCGGCGGTGAGCCGTAGGCGCCGGAGGGCAGGCGTGCTCCCTGGGTGATGTCCAGTTGCAGCTGAGCCCGCGAGGCCCCTCCGTCGGCGGCCGAGAGGATCCCGACCGACATCCCGGGCAGGCTCGCAAGCGAGCGCTCGCCGACGGGCGCGAACACGAGCAGCGCGGTCGGGCCTGCGCGCGGCGTCGGCGTCCGCGTGGCGGTCGCCCCGATGGCGGACCCGGGCGCGCACAGGATGCCCGCCAGCACACACGCTGCCAGGGCGCCCGTCGCGCGCCGGCGGGCGGCGGCCACCTTCAGTTGACGCTGGGATCCAGGGGCATGCGGGCGATCAGAGCGTAGCTCCCGCCCATGCTCGTGAGCACCGAGCTCCACAGCTCGGAGGGCAGCTCCGAGAAGATGTGCTCGGGGCCGGCCTCGTGGGAGATCCAGTCGCCGTCGTCGATCTCCGCCTCCAGCTGCTGCGGCGACCAGCCGGCGTAGCCGGCGAACACGCGCCCGCGCGCGGTGGCGCCCGCGAGCGAGTCGAGGTCGGCGTCCGAGGCGGGGAAGCCGATCGAGTCGAGCACCAGCATCCCGGCCAGCGAGGAGTCCACGAACTCGGCCAGGACCACGATCGAGGACTGCTGGACCGGGCCACCGACGTACACCGGCTCGTCGTCGCCGACGGCCTCGCCCAGCTGGGGCACCGCCTCGGCGACCGTCACCGAGGAGGGGCGGTTCAGCACCACGCCCATCGCCCCGTCCTCGCTGTGTGCCCCGACGAGCACGACCGTGCGAGCGAAGTTCGGGTCCCGCAGCGTGGGGGCGGCGAGCAGCAGCTGCCCCTTGAGCGAATCGTCCATGTCCACCTCCCGAGGCTAGCGGCGCATCCGGGGCGAGCGTGTTTGGATGTGTCCATGCAGCCCGCCGAACTAGAAGAGCGGATCGCCGCCTTCCCGCGCTGGCATTACCGCTTCCAGTTCGACGGCGGGATCGAGACGCCGGTGCCCCAGATCGGCCAGATCAACCGCCACGAGCAGCGCCGGCGCTACTTCTTCAGCGCGCTGCTGGAGATCGCCGGGGGAACGCTCGACGGCCTGCGGGTGCTCGACCTCGGCTGCAACGCGGGGCTGTGGTCGCTGAACGCGCTGGAGTCGGGCGCCGGCTTCGTGCTCGGGATCGACCGCCACGCCCCGTTCATCGAACAGGCGGAGCTGGTGTTCGAGGCGAAGGGGATCGACCCCACCCGCTACCGCTTCGAGCACGGGGACGTCTTCGGTCATTCCTTCTCGGAGAGCTTTGACGTGGTGCTGTGCCTGGGCCTGATGGAAGTGACCTCCGAGCCGCTTCAGCTGTTCGAGCTGTTCGACTCCGCCGGTTCGGAGCTGGTGGTGATCGACACGGTCGTCTCGCACTCGCCGTCCGCCACCTTCGAGCTCTCCCACGTGGACGATCCCAACAACCGCGCCGAGCAGCTGCGTGTGCTGCTGCCGAGCCCGCGGGCGGTGCTCGAGCTGGCACGGGAGTTCGGCTACCGGGCGGTGGCGCTGGAGCACACGATGACCGACTACTCGGGCATGGACGACTATCGCGAACGGCGCCGGATGGCCTTCGTCTGCGCTCGCGGCTCGCGCGCCGCGGGCCTCGCCGCGCTTGCGGCGCGGCGGGGGATCGAGGAGCGGTGGCTCAGCTCGGCGATGCTCCAGCGCGCCCGCGAACGGCTGTCGCGCTAGTCAGGCGTTGGCGCGCTCGGCCGGCGCCGCCGGAAGCGGGACCGGCACCTCGGCGGTGGCCGACTCCAGCCGTCCGAAGGCGATCCGCCATGGCAGCTGCAGGATCCTCGTGAGCAGCGAGCGGGGCGGGCCGGGGGGAGGGGTCCGCTCGAGGGCCACGGTGGACGAGCGGATCAGGCGGTTGCCCTGGAAGGGGATGCCGCTGGCCAGCGTCAGCTCCTGCAGCCCGGCGCTCGAGCCGGTCGCGAGCAGGATCCGGCGCACGCACGCGGCCGGGTCGGCCAGGAAGTCCTCGTGGCGGACGAACACGCGGCGCTCGCGCGGGTGGCGTAGGAACACCCAGCTCGACAGCAGGTGGGTCAGCCACAGATAGGCGTTGGCGGTTAGCACTCCGAAGCGGCGCTCCGGCACGTCCTCGCGCCCGAGCGAGGCGACGACGCTCTCGGGGTCGCGGACCAGGAACAGCAGGTACAGCTCGATCCCGTCCAGACGTTGGAGCTCGCGGGCGCGCATCGGATAGTGGGAGCTGTCCACGATCCGCTCGCTGGAGGCGGTCGTGGCGACCACCTCGAACAGCCGCGCCGCCACGGCCAGGTAGCGCCGCCGGAGCGCTCCGCGGCCGCGCATGCGGCGAGGGTCGAGCCGCTCGGAGGATCGCTCCAGCGAGCGCGCGTCGGCGCCCCTGAGCCCGCCGGGATCGACCTGTCCGCGGACCTCGTTCCAGAAGCGCTCGCGCTGCTCCCCGGGGACCGGGCTGCGGCCGTCGCGGGGCAGCCACTTGTCGAGCTCACCGGCGTAGAAGACCCCCTCGCAGTTCCCCAGGGCGACCCCGAGGATCGTGCTGCCGCTGCGTCCGGCCCCGAGCACGTAGAGGACCTTCGGGCGGGTCGATCCGGGCTCGTCGGCGGTGCTGGGAGCGGGCTGGCTCATCGGCTCGGGCAGTCTCGCAGAGGCGGCCCGCCCGCCCCGGGGCCGCTTCAGCGCATCGGTTAGGATCGGGCCGTGGCCAAGCACCCCGCCGTCGGCGAGCAGGCTCCCGACTTCGAGCTGGAGGGCACCGAGGGGAGCTTCCGCCTCTCCGATCACCGTGGCGAGCGGGTGGTGCTGCTGTTCTACCCGGGCGACAACACGCCCGTGTGCACGAAACAGTTCTGCTCCTACCGCGACCGGCCCGACGACTTCGCGAGCCTCGGCGCGACCGTGGTCGGGATCTCGGCCCAGGGGGTGGACTCCCACCGCGAGTTCACCGACAAGAACCACCTCAACGTCCCCCTGCTGGCGGACGAGGACGGTGCGGTCGCAAAGTCCTTCGGGGCCCACGGGCGGCTCGGGACCAAGCGCGCCGTGGTGATCGTCGACGAGCAGGGCGTCGTTCGCCACCGCCACGACCACATGCTGGGGCTCGACTTCCAGTCCGTGGACGAGCTCAAGTCGGCGCTGCAGGCCATCCCGGCTCCGGCCGCGAGCTAGCTGCCCGCTGGCCCGCCCCGCCGCGGGACCTACAGTTCGCCTTCGAGCGCTTCGGCTGCGGATTCGCCCGCCGGCATCAGCCAGCCGCCGAAGGTGACCGTGTAGGTGGCGCCCTTGGGACAGGTCCCGTCGCTGTCGGCCTTGTAGATCTTCAGTTTCTGCTTGGGGAAGGTGAGCTGGAGCGGTCCCGGAAGGGCTCCGAGCTTGCCCTTCAGCTTGGCGAGTTCCCACGTGCAGTAGCTGTACTTGGAGAACGCGACCAGCATCGTCTTGCCCTTGCCGGCGGCCTTGTATTCGGCCTTGCCGTTGGAGCTGACGCCGAAGCTGCCCTGGACGCCGCTTTCGATCGCCGGCAGGATCCCGTTCTCGACCACGCTCGACGCTCCGCCGTTGATGGCGCCCGAGCAGGTGCCCTTCGCGTACGCGCCCTGCGCTTCGGTGACCGAGATCTTGTCCGTCTTGGCGCCGTTGGACTGGTCGCTGCCGAGCAGCCCGCCGGGTTCTTCCCCGCCGCTGCAGGTGATCGTGCCGAGTGAGGTTTCGATACTCCAGCTCTCGGCCGCCATCTCCACCGGCGCCCCCGTCTGTACCGGGCCGAGCGTGGAGCGCAGCTGCAGGCTCGAGGACTTCGCCGTGGCCTGCCCGGCCGTGAGGCCCATCAGGGCGAAGCTCAGGGCGATGATGGTGATGCGGCGCACGTCCCCTCCCGATTGTCCGTGCCGTCTACGACGCCCCTGCGGGCGCCGATGCCGTGAGAATAGCCGTCCCGCCCGCCGGGTGCGGAGGTGTCGTGTCGGGTCGCGGCGGGGCGCCTGCCGGCTACGCCACGGCCGCCGAGCCGTCGCGGAGCTCGGAGGCGCGCTCGCCGGCGGCGCGGGCGGAGTTCAGCTCGGAGAGCTCGAGCTGCATGTTGCGCGGCTCGGCTCCCGCAGCGGGGGAGCGGCGGTGCCAGACGCCGTCGCCATCGAGCTGCCACGAGCTCTGGTTGTCGGCGAAGGCCCGTTCGAGCGTGTCCAACAGCTCGGCGCGCAGCTCCTCGGCCTTGACGGGAACGGCGAGCTCGACGCGGTGGTCGAGATTTCGCGGCATCAGGTCCGCGGAGGCGATGTAGATCGTGTAGTCGCCGGCCCGCTCGAAGGCGTAGACGCGCGAGTGCTCGAGCAGGCGCCCCACGATCGAGACGACCGTGATGTTCTCGGAGATCCCGGGCAGCCCGGGTCGCAGGCAGCAGATCCCGCGCACGTTGAGGTCGACTTTCACGCCCGCCTGGGATGCCGCGTACAGCGCCCGGATGCAGCGGCCGTCGACGAGGGCGTTCATCTTCATCGCGATCCTGGCCGGCGAGGAGGGGGAGTGGGCGGCGATCGTCCGCTCGATCTGGTCGATGATCCCGTCGCGCAGGTAGTCCGGTGCCATCAGCACTTTGCGGAAGTGCAGCGGGCGGCCGTAGCCGGTGAGGTAGTTGAAGATGTCGGTCACGTCGGCCCCGATTTCCTCGTCGGTCGTGAAGAGGCCGAAGTCGGTGTACAGGCGGGCGGTGGCGGAGTGGTAGTTGCCGGTGCCGATGTGGACGTAGTTGCGAACCCCGTCTCCCTCGCGGCGGACCACCAGCACGCACTTGGCGTGGGTCTTCAGCGCCGGCTGGCCGTAGACCACGTGCACTCCGGCCTCCTCCAGGGCCTTGGCCCACTGGATGTTGGTGCGCTCGTCGAAGCGGGCCTGGAGCTCCACCAGCGCGACCGCCTGCTTGCCGCGCTCGGTGGCGTCGATCAGCGCCGGCACCATCGGCGAGTCGTCGCTGGTGCGGTAGACGGTCTGCTTGATCGCCAGCACGTTGGGGTCGGCGGCCGCCTGCTCGACGAAGCGCTCGACCGAGGTGGCGAAGGAGACGTACGGGTGGTGGACGAGGAAATCGCCTTCGCGCATCGCCCCCAGCACGTCGGGGCGCTCGCCCTCGTGGCGCATGAGCCGCGGGTGGGTGACGCTCGGGAGCGTCTCGTAGCGCAGGTCCGCGTGTCCGGGCAGGCGCACGATCTGCCACAGGGAGCCCATGTCGAGCAGCCCGTGGACCGGGTACACCTCGTCGTCGCGGACCCCGAGCAGGGCGGTCAGCTCGGCCCTCAGCTTGCCCGAGCAGCCGGCTCCCACCTCGACCCGCACGACCTCCCCGAAGCGGCGGCGGCGGAGCTCGTCCTCGACCGCCTGCAGGAGGTCGGCGGCGTCGTCGGAGACCTCGAGGTCGGCGTCGCGGGTGACCCGGAAGAAGTCGAAGTCGACGATCTCCATGCCCGGGAACAGCGCGTCGAGGTGGTGGGCGATGAGGTCCTCGAGCGGGACCAGCAGCGGGCTCGACGGGTCGGAGGTCGTTACCGAGACGAAGCGGGGGAGGATCTCGGTCGGGACCTTGACGCGCGCGAACACGGTCTGGGGGACCTCCCGGGAGGCGGGATCGCGGACCAGCACCGCGAGGCTCAGGGACAGGTTGGAGATGTAAGGAAAGGGACGCCCCGGAGCCACCGCCAGCGGGGTCAGGGCGGGGAAGATGGCGCGCTGGAAGTGCCCGGCGAGCTGCTGTCGCTGGCGCTCGTCGAGCTGGTCCACGCCCACGATCCGGATCCCGGTCTCGGCCAGCCGGGGGCGGAGCTGCCCTTCGAAGCAGTCGGTCAGGCGCCGGCCCTGTTCGAGCGCCTTCTCGCGGATCAGCGCGATCGTCTGGGAGGGGATCAGGCCGTCCTGGGTCGGGTTCTCCACGCCGGCGTCGATCTGGTCGTGCAGGCCCGCGACCCGCACCATGTAGTACTCGTCGAGGTTGGTGGTGTAGATGGCGCAGAACTTCACCCGCTCCAGCAGCGGTACGCGCTCGTCCTCGGCCAGCTGCAGGACGCGGTCGTTGAAGTCGAGCCACGAGAGCTCGCGGTTGATGTAGAGGGCGGGGTCGCTGACGTCCTCGGCGGTCCTGGCGACCTCCACCGGCGCCGACGGGCCCGCCGGTGGCTCCGCCTTCCTGGTTGCAACCGCCTCGACGGCGCCGGCGGCCCCGGACAGGCTCGCCGCCTGTGTGCTGGCGCTCTCGTCCATCGTCCTGACGCTACTACTCCGGCGGCCCCACCATGGCCTCGGAGCCCGGCGCCGGGGGGCGCGGTCGCGCTACTGTGGGCGGCGGATGGCCCGCCAGCTTTGGCTACTTCGTCACGCGGAGGCGGAGCCGCACGGCAGCCGCGAGGACTCCGCACGCCGGCTGACGGCCCGCGGAGAAGAGCAGGCACGTGCGGCCGGTGCCGCCCTGCGGGCGCTCGGGGTCGGCTTCGAGGCGATCCTCTACAGCCCCAAGGAACGCGCCCTGCAGACCGCCGAGCTCGCCCTCGAGGGCTTCGACCGCGAGGTCCGCGAGCTGGCCGGTCCCTGCGAGCCGCTGGCTGCGGGCTTCGACGCGGCCGCGGCGCTGGATCTGTGCCGGGGCCTCTCGCCCGACGGACGTGTGCTGTTGGTGGGCCACGAGCCCGACCTGTCGACGGTCGTTGCCCAGCTCACGGGCGGGCGCATCGACTTCAAGAAGGGGGCCGTCGCGGTGGTACGTCTGGAGGGGGGCGGCGGAGAGCTGGTGTCGCTACTTCGACCGCGCGAGCTTGCCCTGATCGCGGAGGGGGGCGCCGTCCCCGCCGCCGGTGCCGTCCGCGGTCTCGGCTGACCACTCGGGGGGGAGCTGCGAGGGCACGTCCTCGGATTTGACGACCTCGAGCGATTCGGCCGCGAAGCGGTAGCCGATCCCGAAGTGGGTGTGGATGTAGCGCCAGCTGGGCGAGGCCTTCTCGAGCTTCTGGCGCAGCTTGCGCACGAACACGTCCACCGAGCGGTCACCGCGGACCATGGTGTAGCCCCACAGCCGGGAGTAGATCTCCTCGCGCTCGAGCACCCGGCCTTCGGCCGAGGCGAGCAGCTCGATCAGCTCGAACTCGCGGCGGGTGAGGTCGATGCTCTCCTCGCCCACGAAGGCCTGGAAGCGGTCGGCCCGGATCTCCACCTCGCCGGCCAGCACGGGCGGCGTCTGCTCGCGCCCGGCGCTGCGCCGGCGCCTGCGCACGACGCTCTGCACGCGGGCGATGACCTCCTCGGGGTGGCAGGGCTTGGTGACCCAGTCGTCGGCCCCCAGCCGCAGCCCCCTGACCCGCTGGGCGACGGTGGACGGGCCGGTGCAAACGACGATGCCGAGCTCCGGGAGCGCCTCACACAGCCGCTCGAGCCAGGTCCAAGCCTGGGGCCCGAGCACGGCGAGGTCCACCACCAGCGCGCTCAGCCGCATCGACACCACGGCCTCCCGTGGGACCGGGCCCTCGAGCACGCGGTGCTCCCACCCGAGCCGGTCCATGCGCTTGCACAGCACCTGGATGAAACCGCTGTCGCGGTCGAGTACGGCGATCCGCAGGGCCGCTCCGGAGGCTGCGCTCTCGGGGGGTGATGAAGCGCCCCCCTCGGCGTCGGCGCGCGCGCTTGCCGTCATCGCGGCGCAGTGTAGGCGAAACCGCGGCGCCCCGACACCCTGCGCGGGCAGGGTAACAGTATGTTCACACCACGCTCCCGGGGAGCTTCGCTATTTGCGGGCCCGGCGCCTGGAAGACCGCTCTCAGCGGTCGATCCTGGTGGAGGAGTCCGAGAACTCGCGGAACAGGCCGCTGACGACGAACGCGACCTGCTCGCCGATGTCCACGGCGTTGTCGCCGATCCGCTCCAGCGCCCGCGCCACCAGCGTCATATAGAGGGCCCACTCGCGGGTGTCGGGGTCGTCGCCGATTTCGATCGCCAGGCGGAAGATCTCCCGGTTCAGGCGGTTGATCTCGCGGTCCTGGCGGACGAGGTCTTCGGCCAGGCTGACGTCGCGGCTGGCGAACGCGGCCCGCGCCTGCACCACCTCCGAGCGGGCGAAGGCCCCCATCCGGTCGAGCGTGCTCAGCACGTCTTCGTGGACCGGGGCTTCGTGGCCGGAGAGGGGGATCAGCTTGGCGATGTTCACGCACTGGTCGCCCATACGCTCGATGTGCTTGATCAGGTGCAGCAGCGCCGCCACCAGGCGCAGGTCGCCCGCGACCGGGGCCTGCAGGGCGAGCAGCGAGAGGATCCCCTGGTGGACCTCGAGGTAGCGCCCGTCCACGCGGTCGTCGTCGGCGATCACCATCTGTGCCAGCTCCACGTCCTGGTGGTCGAGGGCCTCGAGCACGCGGTCGAGCTGCTCGACCACGAGGTCGATCCCGCCGAGGGCGTGCTGTTCGAGCTGGCTGAGCTGTTCCTGGAAGTGGACGCGGGTGTGGGGCGCCTCGGGTCCCGCGACGGGTGCGTGGGCGGCGGCTGCGCCGGCGCCGGGGGGGTCCGCGTCGCTAGCCGAACTTGCCGGTGACATATTCCTCGGTCCGGCTGTCGGCGGGTTTGGTGAAGATCGTCTGCGTCGGGCCGACCTCGACGAGCTCGCCCGAGAGCATGAACGCCGTGCGGTCGGCCACCCGCGCGGCCTGCTGCATGTTGTGGGTCACGATCACGATCGTCACCCGCTGCTTGAGCTCGGCGATCAGCTCCTCGATCCTCAGCGTGGCGATCGGGTCCAACGCCGAGCACGGCTCGTCCATCAGGATCACCTCGGGGCCGACCGCCAGCGAGCGGGCGATGCACAGACGCTGCTGCTGACCGCCGGAGAGGCCGATCCCGGGCTGTCCGAGCCGGTCTGAGACCTCGTCCCACAGGCCGGCCCCCCGTAGTGCCTTCTCGACCTTCTGGTTCAGGTTCTCGCGGCGCCGGGCGGTCAGGCGCAGGCCGGCGGCGACGTTGTCGAACACCGACATGGTGGGGAACGGGTTGGGCTTCTGGAACACCATCCCGATCGCGCGGCGGACCGCCACCACGTCCACGGACGGGTCGTACACGTCGGCCCCCTCGAGCAGCACCCGGCCCTCGGCCCGGGCGCCGGGGATCTCCTCGTGCATGCGGTTGATGCAGCGGATCAGGGTCGACTTGCCGCACCCCGAGGGGCCGATGATGGCGGTCACCTCGTTGGCGCGGAACTCGATGTCGATCCCCTTCAGCTGCATGCTGTCGCCGTAGAAGGCGCGCAGCCCCTCCACCTGCACGGCCGGCGCAGTCACGGGCTCGGGCTGCGGCTCGGACTCGGCCGCGGTGGGCGGCTCTCCGGTGATCCGCTGGCGCAGGCCGCCGGCCGGTGCGTCCGCCGACGTCGCCTCTGAACGGTGTACCTCGGGTCGCCCCTCGGGGTCCATCTCCGCCACCTTAGAGCCTGGGTCCGGAGGGGGCATCATGCCAGCCGGCTCCGCCGCGCGATCAAGCGCGCGACCATGTTCAGGATCAGGATCATCAGCACCAGCGTCAGCGCGGCTCCCCACGCCCGTTCGACGACCGCGGCGGTCGGGCTGGTGACGTCGCTGTAGATCTGCACCGGCAGCGAGTTCATGAAGCCTCCGAGGTTGAAGCTCGTTTCGTGGGTGGCCGCGGCGGTGAACAGCAGGGGGGCGGTCTCACCGGCGGCCCGGGCGATCGCGAGCAGCATCCCCGTGAGCATCCCCGGCACGGCCGTCGGCAGCACCACGCTCCCGATCACCCGCCAGCGGGGGGCGCCGAGCGCGAGCCCCGATTCACGCAGCGAGTCGGGGACCAGCAGCAGCACCACCTCGCCGGCGCGGATCACGATCGGGAGCATCAGCAGAGCCAGCGCTATGGAGCCCTTGTAGGCGGCGTAGGAGCTGCCCGTGCCGACGATCAGCGCGATGTACACGAACAGCCCGAACACGATCGAGGGAACGCCCGTCATCACGTCGGTGAAGAAGCGCACCGTCTGCGCGAACCAGCCGTCGCGCCCGTACTCGACCAGCCACACCGCCACGCCCACGCCGATCGGGATCGCGATCGCCCCGGCCAGGGCAACCATCTCGATCGTGCCAAGGATCGCGCTCTTGATGCCCCCGATCTTGGCCGCGCCGAAGAAGGTGTTCCCGGTCGGGTCGGAGGTGAAGAAGCTCGGGCTCCAGGCGCCGAGCCCCTTGCTCAGCAGGTAGTAGAGGATCAGCACCAGCGGGATCAGCGCGAGGATCGTGCCCACCAAGACGATCCGCCGGGCCAGCAGGTCGCGCCGGCGCCGGGCGGCGCTGGGGGCGAAGCGGGCCAGTGTTCGCTCGGCCGCCCGTGGGGAGGAGCTCATACGCCCGCCGCCGCGTCCACGAGCAGAATCCCGCCGCCCTCGGCTCCGGCCCCGGCCGTCGGACCTCTGTAGCCCTTGCCGGCGCTGCGTTTGACGATCAACCGGGCGATCACGTTGACGATCAGGGTCAGCACGAACAGCACCAGCCCGGCGGCGAACAGCGCCGAGCGGTGGGTGCCCTCGGCCTCCCCGAACTCGTTCGCGATCACGGCTGCGAGGCTGTAGCCCTGGTTGAAGATGTGGTGGCTGAGCGTGGGGGCGTCGCCGATCACGATCGTGATCGCGATCGTCTCCCCGATCGCCCGCCCGAGCCCGAGGGCGGCCTCCTTCTGGTCGGATGGCACGGTGGCCATCACCTCGCGGCTGATCGCGCTGACGATCGGGAGGATCATGATCGCGAGCACCAGGCCGGCGATGAAGTAGTTGGGGATCGTCACCGTCCCCCCGC
>DATJOU010000321.1:0-14346 GCA_035506775.1 Solirubrobacteraceae bacterium
GGGGCGAGCTGTCCGTCGCCCCAGCCACCGGCGATCCACGGAATCACGCCATAGAGGATCGTGTTGGCGTCTCCGGTTTCCGTGCCACCCGGGTTGATGTCGCCGTGATAGCTGCAGAAGCTGTCTTCATAGCTTTCTTCGCTTTTTCCGAAGTCGGAGCAGTGACCCGTTTCCCCGCCGGCGTCGAGGCACACGCCGACCCCGGGAGGCGTCAGGATGTAGTAGACCGTGCTCATCCCCTTGGGCAGGCTGTGCTGGGTGATGAAGGTTTCGAGCTGGGCCTTGACCTGGGCGTTGGTGAGGCACGTGATCGGTTTCGTGTGGAAGAACGGCCATTCTTTGAGTGGGTTGGGGTCCGTGCACCCCGCCGTCGGATACGGGGTTGTGTCCGTGTAGGAGCCCCGGTAGTTCAAGCGGTTGTACGCCGGTTCGTTGGAGGTATCCGTGTACTGCTCGTCGACGGCGAACACGTTCGCGCCGCTGTTCTCCTCCGTGTTGACGTTCTCGAGGAAGCCGTCGATCAGCGCTTTCCAGTCGTTGTGGTAGTGGTTGGTGGGGTCCCAGTACACGACGTAGACGTTGCTCCCGTGGAGCACCGGGTGGCCGGCCGGGTTTGCGAAGGTTTCGGGATTTTTGTCGAAGAACAGGGTTTCGAAGTGTTCTCCCGTTTTTTCTTCTTCTTCCGCCACCACGACGAACGGGCCGCTGTGGAGGACGGCGAGTTCCGGTGGCTGCAGGCCGACTTCGGTGCTGCCCACTTTCTCCACGATCGCACCCGCGGGGGCGGCCGACCAGAGGCACACGAGGGACGTCAGGACGGTGGCGGCCGCGGCGAGCAGGATCGTGGCGCTTCGGGCTGCTCGGGGGCGCCGGAGGGCGGGGCGCGCAAAAGTGTTCACGAACCGCTCATCGGCACGGCGGCGCGGTTTCCTTAGCCCGAACCGTCCGCGCCGTTCCCCGAGCGACTCCGGCTTCCGGGCCACTGCCGGCGCTGCCCCCTGCCGGTGCTGATCCCCGGGCGGGCTGGAACATTCGTCCACCCTGTCCCCGGGGACGCGCTATTGGTGGGACGGGCACCGATTCTCTCCGGAGCGCGCTCGCTCACGCGCCCGTTCCACCAGAGACCTCAGTGTCCACGTCGCAGATCATTCGTTCACCGTTCCGTTCCCGGGTCTCCTCGGCGGCCTCGCCGAACCGGTGGGTCAGGCGGCTGAACGGGCTGCGGGGCAGCCACAGGAACTTCTGGATCGCGCTGACGGCGGTGCTGGTGCTGGGGGGGACGCTGGCGTCGGTCCTCGGGGCACTGGCGGTGTCGAGCTCGGAAGCCCAGAAAGTCAAGCTCTCCTCGCACCTGGCCTCGAACGAGATCGCCGCCACCCTGAAGCTCGCGATCCAGCACGAGGAAGACCTCGTGGTTTCGGCCAGCGCCTACGTCAGCGGCAACCCCCAGGCCACCCCGGCCGACTTCGACCGCTGGGCCACCTCGGTGCAGGCGATGAGGCGCTACCCCGAGCTGCAGAACATCGGGCTCGTGAGACTCGTGCCGGCGGCCCAGCTGGGGGCTTTCAAGCGCTACATCGCGGCCCAGCCCGTGCGGCCCCTGGGCCCGCACTCGGTGGCGCCGGAAGAAGGCTTCCAGGTGCTCCCCGCAGGCCCGCGCCCGTACTACTGCTTCGCGGTGGCGGGGCTGGCCCGGAACACCGCCGCCTACATCCCCGCGGGCGCCGACTACTGTGCGCTGGCACCTGAGCTGATCACCGGGATCACCTCCGGCGAAGCCAGCTACGCCCCGGTCGTGAACGGCTCCTCGACCACACTCGGGGTGTCCACCCCGGTGTACCGCGGGGGGAAGGTCCCGGCGACCGCCGCCCAGCGGCGGGAGGAGTTCGTGGGGTGGCTCGGGGAGCTGTTGCTGCCCAACGTGGTGCTCGAGCGGGCGCTCGAAGGCCACCCCGACGTGGCGATCCACTTCCGCTACCACTCCGGCACCTCCAACGTCGCCTTCTCGCTCGGGAAGGCCCCGGCGGGCGCGCAGGTGGCCACCATCAACCTCCACAACGGCTGGACCGTGCAGACGATGACCGTGCCCGCCCGGAGCGGGATCGTCGCCAACACCCACGCCCTCACGCTGCTGGTCGGGGGAACGCTCTTGAGCGTGCTGTTCGGGCTGCTGGTGATCTCGCTCGGGACCGGCCGTCGGCGGGCGATGGCGGTGGTGATGGAGAAGACCCGCGAGCTGTCCCACCAGGCCCTCCACGACTCGCTCACGGGGCTGCCGAACAGGGCGCTGGTGCTCGACCGGGCGGAGCAGATGCTGGCGCGGGCGAACCGCATGCCCGGTACCTACGCGGGAGCGCTGTTCATCGACGTCGACGGCTTCAAGCACGTCAACGACAACCTCGGGCACGCGGCCGGGGACCAGCTGCTGAAGGTGGTCGGGGAGCGGCTGCAGAGCGCCGTCCGCGAGGAGGACACGGTCGGGCGCCTGGGCGGGGACGAGTTCGTCGTGCTGGCGTGCTGTGGAGAGGGTGAGGAAACGCTGAACATGCTCGCCGACCGGCTCACCGAGCTCCTGCGCGAGCCGGTGGAGCTGAAGGACGGGCGCAAGCTGTTCTCGGTCACGGCCAGCATCGGGGTGGCGATCGGCCGCTACGACACCCCCGACGCGCTGCTGCGGGACGCGGACCTCGCGCTGTACTCCGCCAAGGCGGCCGGGAAGGACCGCTACGAGCTGTTCGACGCCAGCATGTACACGGGGGCCAAGGATCGCCTGGCGCTCGAGACCGACCTCGGTCAGGCCCTGGCGGAGGGCCAGCTGTTCCTCGCCTACCAGCCGATCATCGACCTCACCACCCGTCGCCTCAGGGGGGTGGAGGCGCTGCTGCGGTGGGACCACCCCCAGCGGGGGGTAGTGCCGCCCGGGGAGTTCGTCTGTCTCGCCGAGGACAGCGGGCTGATCGCGCCGATCGGCAGGTGGGTGCTCGAGAACGCCTGCCGCCAGGCCGCCGAATGGGCCGCCGACGGCTACCCCGTCAACATCTCCGTGAACGTCTCCGCGCAGCAGCTCGGGCGGCGGGGGCTGACCGAGGACGTCCGGCACGCCCTGGCGGTGTCGGGGCTCCCGCCCTCACTGCTGACGCTCGAGGTGACCGAGACCACGCTGACCAGCGACGTGGAGGCGGCAGGGGAGCACCTGCGGGGCCTCCAGCAGCTCGGGGTGAAGGTCGCGATCGACGACTTCGGGACCGGATATGCGTCGCTGTCGCAGCTGCAGCAGATGCCCGTGGACATCCTCAAGATCGACCGCCTGTTCGTCGCCGGGCTCGGCACCGACGCCCAGGCCCGGGACCTGCTCGACGCGATCCTCGGGGTCGGGAGGGCCCTCTCGCTGTCGGTGATCGCCGAGGGGGTCGAGCAGGAGGAGCAGCTGCTCGTGCTGCAGGAGATGGGTTGCGAGAGCGCCCAGGGCTTCCTCCTGGGGCGCCCCGGTGACGCCCGGGCGGTGCTCGCCCAGCTGATCCGCCAGGCGTCCAACCCGCCCGTCGAGACCCACGCGGGCTAGATCCCTCCTGCGGCCGACGGGTGGCTGGCAGCGCTAATGCCGTCCCGGGGCGATGCCGATGACCGACCCATGATCCGTCGCCTCGGCCTCACCGCAACCATCCTCACGCTCGGCCTCGCCGGGTGTGGCTCCAGCAGCCACAGCTCCTCCAACTCCTCGGCCTCCGCCGGCAGCGGCGCGTCGGGGTCGGGTTCGGGGAACGCGACCCAGGTCGCACTCGAGCCGTCCCAGCGGGCGGCGATCACCTTCACGAAGGACGCCGGTACCGCCTTCACCACCTTCGACCGGGCGATCCTCGTGCCCTACCAGCACGGGGCCTTCAAGCCCAACAGCGCGGCCCTCGCCAGCGCCGGGGCGACCGCGCTCGCCGTCGCGAAGGAGATCCACGAGGCCACCCTGGCGGCCGAGGAAAGCCCCCAGCTCGTAGCGCTGAGGGCGCCGATGAAGAGCCTCGACGAGGGCTTCCAGGCGGCACTCGCCAAGCTCAAGACGGGGAAGTTCAACTTCGGCGAAATCCAGGCCGCCTCCGTGGCGATCGCGTCCATCCGGGGCGCGGCGGCCCAGTCCGGGCTCTCGATCCCGGGCTAGCGGCTCAAGCCGTGGTCGGCTGGTCCTCGCCGGCCCGGGTGTCGATCAGCCGGGCCAGCTCCTGAGAGCTCTCGTCGCGCTCGGCACGGGCGTCGCTGAGCGGCCCCAGGATCCCCCGGAGCACCGAGAGGATCGTCCACCGGCGGGGGCGGATGATGCGCGGCTGGCGGCGCTCGATCCCACGCACGATCGCCTCGCCGGCCACGCTCGGCTGCAGGCGCTTGTGGAGCACCGCGGGGAGTGACTTGAGCATCGTGTCCGCGAGCTCGTCGGAGTCGATCGCACGGTGGACCATCTCGGTGTCGATGAAGCCGAAGTAGGCGACCGACGCGCTGGCCCCGTGCTGGGCGAGCTCGACGCGGAGCGCGCGTCCGAACTGCTCCACCGCGGCCTTGCTCATCGCGTAGGGGATCGCCCCGACTCCGTTGGTGAAGGCGTAGATCGAGGACACGACCACCACGTGACCGCGCCGCTCGACGATCTGCGGGAGAGCCGCCTCGACGGTCCGCACGACACCGAACAGGTCCACGTCGATGACCCGCTGGAAGGTCTCGGTGGGCATCGCCCGGAAGGTGGCCACCCGGGATGCGATGCCGGCGTTGGCAACCACCACGTCGAGCCCCCCGAAGCGCTCCGCCGTCTCCGCCACCGCCCGCTGGATCGCACCCCGGTCGGTGACGTCCGCCGCCACTCCGAGAGCGCGGGAATCATGCAGCTGGGAGGCCGAGCGGGCGGTCGCCTCCGGGTCGAGGTCGGCGATCGCAACCGAGGCGCCCCTGCCGATCAGCGCGCGGGCGGTGGCGAACCCGATCCCGCGGGCCCCGCCCGTGACCAGGGCGACCTTGCCTGAGAGCTCGTAGCGCTCCATCCCGGCCGACACTCTCGCAGATCCCATCGGGGGGCGCTCACGCCGACGGCCACTTGCTCACAAACACAAAGGGAGCGGATCGCCCGCCGGCGGATCCGCTCCCAAGGAGAGTCGCCGCGCCCCGATTGGGGGACGCGATGACCCAGACGATTACATTTTTTCTTTCGGAAGGAGTTCTTCTTTGAACCCGATCCAGGGGTTTTCTTTGGTCGATTTACCGTGGACGAGGAAGTTGGCCTTCATTTTCCCGCCTTCGGTCTTGTGTTCCTGGTCTACGCAGCCTTCGCCTTCGCCTTCGTATTCCAGACCGTCCTCTTCACCTTCTTCGTGCGTGCGGGTCTTGATTTTGACTTCGACCTGCGGAACGCCGTTTGGCGCCGACTGGCCGATTTGCATGTAGGTCGCAGGCCCTTTTTTGCCTTCTTCGACCTCTTCCTTGCCCACCGTCTGGCCGGAGTCGAGGACGAAGTAGCAGTCTTCTTCGTACTGGATTTTGGGTTCGTTCAAGATCGAGAACGTCCCGTTCGCGTGGAATTCGAATTCGATCGGCGAGATCGTGGCCAGCGTCGCGAACTTCCCTCTCCCCTTTTTACAGCCACCCAGCGTGACCTTGTCGGTGAAGGATTCCGCTTTGCCTTCGGTGGTGTGGATTTCACCGGTGGCTTTGGTGAGTTCGGTGCACTTGAACTTGTACGGTTTGGCGAGGTGGCCTTTTTCTTCGAACGGCAGGATGATTTCGTAGACGCCCGTGCCCACTTTGCTGGTTTCGAGCTTGACTTCCGGCCCGCTCGCTTCGAATTCCTTTTTGTATTCCTTCTTGGCCATCGCCGGGCCCGCCAGGGCGGCGAACAAAAACATGGCGATCAGCGCGCAGATCGCGACTCTCCCTCTACTCATTGTGCTCGCAACCCTCCTTCGCCTTCGTTTCACCGGGCGCCCCACGGCTGCCCGGCCCCATCCCTTGGCGCTCCCGAGGAGCTTCCCCCGCATTCCCCGGGTGTCCTAGAGCGATTACGCGGGACCATATCACCCCTGAGCCACGCTGTGGTGGGCTTCCGGGGTCCTGTCGGGGGGTCCTAGCGGGCCGGCTGCGGGGGTCTGGGATCCTGCTGGCCGAGCTCGTATCCGGAGGCCGCCAGACGCTCCAGTAGCGCCCGCGTATGGTCCGGCCCGCGGGTCTCGAGGGTCAGCGCCACGCCAGTCTCGCGGACGTGCAGGGGGATCGCCTCCCGCAGGTGCTCCAGGGCCAGCAGGTTCACGCCCGCGTCGGCCACCAGCGCCAGGAGCTCGGCGAGTGCCCCGGGGCGGTCAGGCACCCGCGTGAACACCCGTACGCGCCTGCCCTGCTCGGTCTCGCGGCGGCGGAGGATGGCCGCCAGCAGGCCGCTGTCGAGGTTCCCGCCCGAGACGATCGCGACCGTGAGGCCCGTGACGGGTGTCAGGTGGCCGCTGGCCAGGGCGGCCAGGGCCACCGCTCCGGCGCCCTCGGCGACCAGCTTGGCGCGCTCCGCCAGCAGCACGATGGCACTCGCGATCTCGTCCTCCTCGACGGTCACCATCCCGTCCAGAAGGTCCTCCAGCAGGGGCTGCGTGAGGCTCCCGGGGCGCTTGATAGCGATCCCGTCGGCGATCGTCGCGCCGGCCGAGGCGACGGGCTCGAGTCCGGAGCCGTCGGAGCCCAGCAGGCGGGCAAAGGGGGCACAGGCGGACGCCTGCACTCCGACCAGCTCCACGGGCGCGCCCGCGCGGCGCAGGGCGGCTCCGATTCCACTCGCCAGGCCCCCGCCCCCGACCGGCACGACCACGCGAGCGAGGCCGGGGACGTCTCTCAGGAGCTCCAGCCCGATCGTGGCCTGGCCGGCGATCACGTCGAGGTCGTCGAAGGGATGAACCAAAGCCGGGCCCTCGCCGCCGCCCGCGCCGGGTTCGGCGGCGCGGTCGCGGGCCAGGGCCAGGGCGTCGTCGACCGACTCACCGGCGAGCGTCACCTGGGCCCCGAGCCGCTCGACGGCCTCGACCTTGGAGACCGGGGCCTCGCGGGGCATGAACACCTCGCAGGAGATCCCGTGCAGGAGCGCGGCCTGGGCGACGGCGCGGCCGTGGTTGCCCGCGCTGGCGGTGACCAGCCCGGCTGCGGCGCGAGGACCGAGGGCGGCCACCTTCGAGAGGGCGCCCCGGATCTTGAAGGAGCCCGTCCGCTGCAGGCACTCGCACTTCAGGGCCAGCGGTCCACCGGCCAGGGGGGCGAGCTCGTCGGAGGGAATCGTGGGCGTGTGGAGGGCGTGTTCGGCGACGGCGGCGCCCGCGCGATCGAGGTCGATCGCGTCGATCAGCCGCTGCACGCTCCCACTCACCGTGATTCCACGGTATACGCTGGGAAGCGGCCCGCCTTCTGGAAGTGGACTCGACCCGCATCCTCACCGCCCTCGGACCGCAGGCATCGCCGGCGCGCACGCGCGAGCCCGAGCGGCGGCCGCTGCGGGTCGGTGCGGTCCAGCAGCGCTGGCACGAGGATCCGCTCGAGCACGAACGTGCCCTCGAGGAGGGCGTCGGGCTGGCGGCCGGTGAGGGCGCCGAGCTGGTGTGCCTGCAGGAGCTGACCCTGAGCAGGTACTTCGCGGTGGACCCACGGGGTCCGGAGGATGCCGGCGTGGAGCCCGAGCGGCTGCCGGGTGGGCCGACCCACGCCTTCGCCGCCCGCCTCGCCGAGCGCTACGGGATCCCGATCCACGCCTCCCTGTATGAGCAGGGTGGAGCGGACGGGGACGGCTACAACACGGCCATCCTGGTGGGGCCGGCGGGAGAGCTGATGGGGAGGACCCGCAAGCTCCACATACCGGTCACCGCCGGTTACCACGAGGACCGCTACTTCAGCCCTGGGCCGGCGGGTGGGGACGCCTTCCGGGCGGTGGAGGTCGGTGGGGCCCGGGTGGGGCTGCCCACCTGCTGGGACCAGTGGTTTCCCGAGCTCGCCCGTGCCTACAGCCTCGAGGGCGCCGACCTGCTCGTGTACCCGACGGCGATCGGGTCCGAGCCGGACCACCCCGACTTCGACACCGAGCCGCTGTGGGAGCAGGTGATCCGCGGCAACGCGATCGCCAACGGGCTGTTCATGGTGGCCGTGAACCGCTTCGGGGAGGAGCCCCCGCTGCGCTTCTACGGGTCCTCCTTCATCTGTGACCCCTACGGGCGCAAGCTCGTGCAGGCCCCCCGCGACGAGGCGGCGGTGCTGGTTGCCGACCTCGACCTCGACCAGCGGCGCGACTGGCTGGAGCTGTTCCCGTTCCTGAGCACCAGGCGCCCGGACGCCTACGGTCCGCTGAGCGACGTCCGCACCGGCCCCGGCCCGGTCACCGACCCCTGAAACGACGAACACCCCCGGCACCACTCGGGCGCCGGGGGTGTCTGTCGGCCGCTGCGCTCGCGGCGAGCCCTTCCCTGGCTCGCCGCCCCGCTTGCCTGCGCGCCTCCGAATCAGCCGGTGAACTTCGGCGTCACCGCCGGAGCGTGCGGCTTGACGAACACGGCGGCCCGCGCGATGGGCGCGCAGGCAGCGTCCGTCATGACCGTCCGCACCGTCAGGTGGTGGGCGCCGTACCGGAGCTTGCTGGTGTTGATCTTCAGCGAGAACTGACCTTTCTTCGCCTGGGAGGACTTCAGCGTCGCGAGCTTCTTGCCGTCGAGCAGGAAGGTGATCTGCTTGACCCCCAGCGAGCTGATGTGGATCGTGAAGGGCCCGCGCTTGGAGCCGCTGGCGCCGGAGAGCACGATCGCCGACTCGTTGATCGTGCACTGCGCTGCGACGTTCTCCACGGGGACCCGCACGACCACTTTGTTCGAGGTCAGTGGTTTTTCGTTGCCGACCACGGTGGCTTCGTTCGCGTACGGACCCACGCTCGTGAGCGTGTGTTCGCACGTGAAGATCGCCGACCCGCCGACGCCGATTTCGCTCGCTCCGCCGGACATGCCGGTGCAGTTGGCGTCGATCACGCTGTTCACCTTCAGCGGGACGTTGCCGGTGTTGGTGACGATGATCTCGTAGTGGACCGTTTCGCCGACCAGACCGGTCAGTTCCGCCGTCGTGAATTCGCCGGCCAGCTTCTGCTTCTTTTCGACCGTGAAGCCGGATTCTGCGGGCACCGTGACCACGACCTGGTTGGAGGTCTCGGTGCTCCCGGGGCCGCCCGGAGGCGTGCCCGTGATGGTGCCTTCGTTGGTCCAGCTCCCGACGGCCGTCAGGACGTGTTCACACGTGAACGTCGTGTTGGCCCCGACAGCCAGGCTGCCCGCGCCCCCGCCGATGTTCGTGCAGTGTGCGTCGGTGAGCCCGGAGAGGCTCAGCGACACGTTGCCCGTGTTCGTCACGACGATCTCGTAATCCACGGTCTGGCCGATCGTGCCGGTCAGCGGGGCCTTCGTGAAGCCGGCACCCGTCCCGTGGATTTCCTGGAGCTTTTCGATCGTGAAGCTCGGGCTTGCCGGGACTTCGACGACCACTTCGTTGGATTCCTTTTCTTTTTCGTTGGATTCGACCGTTGCGGTGTTGGTGTATTCGCCGGTCGCGGTCAGCGTGTGTTCACACGTCCACACGGCGGATTCGCCGACGCCGATTTCCGACGCCCCGCCGCCCAGGTTCGTGCAGTTCGCGTCCCGGAGGCCTTCGACTTCCAGGTTCACGTTGCCCGTGTTCCGGACGATGATCTCGTACTGGACCGTCTGCCCGATTTCCCCTCGCAGCCTTTCCTTCGTGAAGGATCCCGAGATGCGCTGGAGCTTTTCGATCGTGAAGTCGGGTTCTTCGACTTCGACGACGACTTTGTTGGACGGCTTTTCTTTACCGCCGCCTTCGATCGTCGCCACGTTCGTGTATTCGGGCTTGTCGGCCGACACCAGCGTGTGTTCGCAGGTGAAGGTCTCTTTCCCGCCGCTCGCGACCGTGGTCGCACCCGACGGCTGGATGTTGGTGCATTTGGCGTCCGAGAGAGGACCGAATTTCAGCGTCGTGTTGCCGGTGTTTTCGACCGTGATCAGGTAGTCCACGGTCTGTCCGACTTCCGCCGACAGGCGCTGGGCGGTGTAGTTGCCGCTGTTCCCGATTCGCTGTTCCTTGCGGATCGTGAATTCGGGGGTTTCGGCTTCGATCCCCACTTCGACGATGTTCGATTCCTTGAACTTGCAGGTCGTGCCCGGGGTCTTCCCGTAGCCGTGCCCGCACATGACGCCTTCTTTTTCGCCCTGCTTGGAGCACCCTTCTATCGAGGCCACGTTCTTGTAGGGCGATTCGTCCCCTTTCGCGAGCGTGTGTTCGCACGTGAAGGACTCTTTCCCGCCGACGGCCAGTTCGGTTTCGCCCGAGGGCTGGATGTTGGAGCAGTGGGCGTCCGCCAGGGACGTGAAGTGCAGCGCCACGTTCCCCGTGTTTTCGAGCGTGACCTTGTATTCCACGGTCTGACCGATTTTGCCGGTCAATTTCGCGGTCGTGTAGCTGCCTTCGCCGTGGAACCGCTGTTCCTTGTGGATCGTGAATTCAGGCTGTTCGGGTTCGATGACCACTTCGACCGTGTTTGATTCCTTGAACTTGCACGACGTGCCCGGGGTCTTCCCGTAGCCGTGGCCGCACATGACGCCTTCTTTTTCGGCCTGCTTGGAGCAGCCTTCGATCGAGGCGACGTTCTTGTAAGGCGATTCGTCGCCTTTCGCGAGCGTGTGTTCGCACGTGAAGGACTCTTTCGCGCCGACGGCCAGTTCGGTTTCGCCCGAGGGCTGGATGTTGGAGCAGTGGGCGTCCGTCAGGGACGTGAAGTGCAGCGCCACGTTCCCGGTGTTTTCGAGGGTGATCAGGTAGTCGATCGTCTGGCCGAGTTTGCCCGTCAGTTTTTCCTTTGTGTAGCTGCCGGAGGTGCCGATACGCTGTTCCTTGCGGATCGCGAATTCGGGCTGTTCGGCTTCGACGACGACTTCGACGATGTTCGATTCCTTGAACTTGCAGGTCGTGCCCGGGGTCTTCCCGTAGCCGTGCCCGCACATGACGCCTTCTTTTTCGCCCTGCTTGGAGCACCCTTCGATCGAGGCCACGTTCTTGTAGGGCGATTCGTCGCCTTTCGCGAGCGTGTGTTCGCACGTGAAGGACTCTTTCGCGCCGGGGGCCAGTTCCGTCTGGCCCGAGGGCTGGATGTTGGAGCAGTGGGCGTCCGTCAGGGACGTGAAGTGCAGCGCCGTGTTGCCGGTGTTTTCGACCGTGATCTTGTATTCGACGGTCTGACCCACTTTGCCGGTCAGCTTCGAGGCCGTGTAGTTGGTTTCACCGTGGAGCCGCTGTTCCTTGTGGATCGCGATTTCCGGCGTTTCGGCTTCGATGCCGACTTCAACCGTGTTCGATTCCTTGTACTTGCACGACGTGCCCGGGGTTTTCCCGAGGCCATGGCCGCATGTGTAGCCTTCTTTTTCGGCCACCTTCGAGCAGCCTTCGATCGCCGCCACGTTCTTGTAGGGCGATTCGTCGCCTTTCGCGAGCGTGTGTTCGCAGGTGAAGGACTCTTTGGCCCCCACGGCCAGTTCGGTCTGACCCGAAGGCTGGATGTTGGAGCAGTGGGCGTCCGTCAGCGACGTGAAGTGCAGCGCCACGTTCCCGGTGTTTTCGAGCGTGACCTTGTATTCCACGGTCTCGCCGAGCTTGCCGGTGAGTTTTGAGGTCGTGTAGCTGCTTTCGCCCTTCAGCCGCTGTTCCTTGCGGATCGTGAATTCCGTGCTTTGCTGCTGGCACGAGCCATAGTTCCACGTCGGGACTTGGCCCCAGCCTTCAGTGCATTCATTTCCGCCCGTGCTGCCCCAACTGGGCTGCACGGTGGCGCCGGCGAGCGCCGGCGACGCCGCGAAGGCTGCGAAGACGACCATAAGGACGGCCGCGACCTGCAACCTCCAACGTCGTACGAACGTGCGTCCAGCACGCGAGTCTTCCATGACCATGATCCGCTCGATCTCCTCTGATAGGAAACGCACTTACTGTGCGTTGTTAGGAATGATTCCTGCTGCTGGACGAACGTACCAAAGGGCTTGGGGACACGCAAAGGGGGAACCCGCAAATCCTCTCCAAGCCGCCACAGGGGTGTGCAGGAGTGACTGGCCGGACGTCCTACGGCAAAGCATCTTGCAGAAACTGGACGCTTGTTTGTTATTGGGGGATGCGTCCAGTGCCCGGTGTCACTCGATGGTGACCGGGGTGCCGACGGGAAGCAGGTGCCCGAGACGGAGGATGTCCGCGTTGCGCAGGCGGATACAGCCGTGGGACGGGTGGCCCGGGATGAGGCCGGGTTCGTTGGTCCCGTGGATACCCACCACGCCCCCACCGGGCCAGTCGGTGAGGGTGGCGGACTTGGCGCTGGTGCCGAACGCCAGCGGTCCGTACACGCCTCCGTGTGCGAGGTCCGTGAGTCGGTCGATCACGTAGAAGTTCCCGTGCGGCGTGGGGGTGCCGGCGCCCCCGATGCCGATCGGGGCGGAGAAGACCGTGCGCCCGGATTCGACCAGGCGGATTCGGAGGTGCTCGGTGTCGACGATCAACCACGTCCGCAGCGGGATCAGGTGGCTGACGGCCGACGCGGGAACCCACCCCGTCCTCGAGTTGGGGAGCACCGGCATGTGGATCTCCAGCCACCGCTGGGTCCCCGGCCCGGTCTGCATCGCGATCGGCTCGACCAGCATGCTGGTGCCGTCGGCGGTGGTGGTGGGAAGGCGGAGCACCCGACGAGCCGAGTTGCTCGGCGCGGAGCGCACCTGCACGGGGGATTCGACGAACCCGTAGTAGGTGAGGATGCCGGGGTGATACAGGGCCACGTGTTCGCCGGCGGCGGCCCCCGGGAGTGCCATCAGCGCGAGCGCCGCTGCCACGAGCGCGACCAGGACTGCGTTGCGGGGCCGCCCCGCGACGAGCCCGCGAAATCCTAAACGGCTGCTGAAGCTCAACACGAGCGGCGCCACCCTGGCTTTGACACATGGTCATTCTGGGCCAGCCCCCGGGGTTTATCAAGCGGGAACCGGTGCCCGGAGCGCCGCGGCCCGGATGGCCGTCGCGCTCCGGTGGCGGCTTCCCCGCACCGCCGCAGCGGCGCGGGTTCAGCCCGTGAATTTCGGCGTCACGCGGGCCGGGTGGGCTCGCACGAACACCCCCGAGCGCGCGATGTTCGCGCACAGCGGGTTCGTCATCACCGTCTTGACCGAGACCTTGTGGGCCCCGAAGCGGTACTTGCTCGGGTCGATGGTGACCACGAACTGGCCCTTCACCGCGTGGGCGGCGGTCAGCGTCTTGAGCTTCTTGCCGTCCACGTAGAAGGTCACCTGCTTGATCCCGAGCGACGGCACCGTGACCTTGAACGGGCGGTGCTTGGAGCCGGACGCCCCGTGGAGGGTGACCGAGGACTCCGAGATGTCGCACACGGCTTTGACTTCCTGTTTCGGCGCGACTTCCTGTGTGGGCGTCGGCGGCACCGGCGAGTTCGGCGGCGTCACGTCGACGACCACCTTGTTCGAGGTCTTCTTGCCCGCGCCTTCGTTGCCTTCGATCGAGGCTTCGTTGACGTACTGGCCCAAGGCCGAGAGCACGTGTTCGCACAGGAAGGTCGTCGATTCGCCCGGTTTCACCGGCGTCGCGCCCGGCCCACCGGTGATGTTCTGACAGTTCGCGTCGGTCAGGCTCGTAAACACCAGCGGGATTTCTTTCGTCACGTTCGTGACGATGATCTCGTAGAACACGGTCTGGCCGAGCGTGGCCGCCAGTTCCACCGTCGTGAATGGCGAGGACGACGTCAGGCGCTGCTGCTTTTCGATCGTGAACAGGGCGTCGTACACGACCACCTGGTTGGAGGTGTGCGTGATCGGCGATTCGCCCGGCGGGGTGCCCGTGATCGTGCCTTCGTTGATCCAGTCGCCCACCGAGCTGATCGTGTGGTGGCACGTGAACGTCGCTTCTTCGCCCGGTTTCAGTTCGGTCGTGCCGCCGGCTATCCCTTCACAGTTGGTGTCCGTGAGGTCCCCGAACGAGAGCATCGTGTTGCCCGTGTTCTTGACCACCAGCTCGTAGTTCACGAGGTCGCCAAGGCTGCCGACGAGCGCGTGCGTCGTGAATTCCTTCCCGGAGCCGTTGATCTGCTGGTACTTGGTGATCGTGAAGCCGGGGAGGTTGGGGTGTTTGACTTCGACCGTGTTCGACGTCTTCGTTTCTTTGTTCGCTTCGATCGACCCCGTGTTCTTGTACGGGTTTTCGTCCGTGTTCGCGAGCACGTGTTCACACGAGAACGTCTCCGATTCCCCAGCTTTCAACGACGTTTCCCCA
>DATJOU010000322.1:0-2122 GCA_035506775.1 Solirubrobacteraceae bacterium
CCTATCTCGAATACTTCCCCCGTCCCGAGGGCCAGCAGGTGGGCGAGTGGACGCCCCTGTACGGGAGCGCACCGTGGATCCCACCCCTGCTCGCCCGGGCCGCCCCCCAGGCTCGCCTGCTGATGATCCTGAGGGACCCGGTCGAGCGGCTGCTCTCGGGGCTGGCGCTCGACGCCGCCGTGGCCGAGCGGCGCGGGCTGCCGCTCAGCCGGCACGCTCCGCTGGGGGCGTTCGTGCGGGGGCTCTACCACCACGAGCTCTCGTGTCTGCAACGCCACTTCGAGCGCTCGCGGCTGCTGGTGCTCCAGTACGAGCGCTGCGCGGCCGACCCGGAGGGGGAGCTGCGGCGCACGTTCGCCTTCCTGGGATTGCGCGAGGACGCGCCGATCACGGGCCTCGAGGCGCACCCGCGGCGGCGCGACGAGAAGCCGCCCTTCGACCCCGCCGCGCGGGCGGCCTACGTCGAGGCCTACAGCGAGGACGTGCGGCGGCTGGTCGAGGCCTTCCCGGAGGTGGACCTCTCGCTGTGGCCCAACTTCGCCCACCTCGCGGGTGGGGGCTAGCTGCCCGGGCCGCCCTGCTTGACCGCCACCATCGCGATCGACAGGTACGGGTAGCGCGTCAGCCGCGTCAGCGGCCGGTCGAGCACCACCAGCGCCCGCAGCGGCAGCATCAGCGCCCACGCCGGCATCCGCCCGAGGCGCAGGGACATGCGCCGCATCAGGTTCGTGAGCCGCTGGGAGACCACGCCGCTGAGGTAGCCGACACCCTGGGGCTCCAGGCCGGCGGACAGCGCCAGCTCGCGCAGGCGCCCGGCCGAGTACCCGTAACGCACGTGCGAGCCGTCCTCGACCGGGCTTGGGTGACGCTCCTCGCTGTACAGCGGGCGGTGTCCGTCGAAGGGGGTGGTGAGCAGCACCCTTCCCCCCGGCCGCAGGAGACCGGCCAGCGACGTGAGCAGCCCCTGGTCGTCGGTCAGGTGCTCGATCGTCTCCAGGCAGATGATCTGGTCGAAGCTCCCGAGCCGAGGACCCTGTTGATCGACGTCGCGGAGGTCGAGGACCTCGAACTCGACTCCCCGCAGACCCAGCAGGTCGGTGCGGCGGCGGGCGTCGTCGAGCTCGCGCTCGGAGAAGGACGTGGCGAGCACCTCGTTGCCGACACGGGCCGCGTAGATGCTGAAGGCGCCGTTCCCACAGCCCGCGTCGAGCGTCCGCAGCGGGCCCGGACGCAGCCGCGAACGCAGCCACAGCCAGCGGTCGAGCACGCACGGGTCGCCGTGGATCAGCAGCGAGCGCCAGCCGAGCACCCGCATCGTCAGGTCGGACATGTGGGCCTGAACATATCGGCGCCCCGCCCCCGCCCTGGGCAGCTAGCCTGCGCGACATGAGCGATCTCCCCGCGTGGGGCTCCGGCGCCCCGGGGGGGACGGCAGCGCACGAGACCGGCTCGCGGCCGGGGACCGTGCGGGTCTCGCTGGCCCACGACTACCTGCTCGTGATGCGGGGCGCCGAGCGCGTGTTCGCCGCCATCAGCGACCTCTACGGCGAGGCTCCGATCGTGACCCTGCTGTACGACCGCGAGGCGCTCGGCTGGCGCTTTCCGGGACGCTCGGTCACCACCTCCCCGCTACAGCGACTGGGGCCCGACCAGGACAACTTCCGGCGCCTGCTCCCACTCTACCCGGCGGCCGCCGGCCGCCTTCCGGTTCCCGCCTGCGACGCCCTGATCAGCAGCTCCAGCGCCTTCGCGCACGGGGCACGGGCGCCCTCCGGGGCCGTCCACCTGTGCTACTGCCACAGCCCCTTCCGCTACGTCTGGCACGAGCACGCCCGCGCCCTCGCCGAGACCCCCGCCGCGCTGCGGCTGCCGATGCGGGGCCTGCTGGAGATGATCCGCCGCTGGGACCTGGCGGCCAGCGAGCGGGTGGACCGCTACGTGGCCAACTCGCTGCTCACCCGCGAGCGGATCAGGGCCTTCTACGGGCGCGAGGCGGCGGTCGTGCACCCGCCGGTGGAGACGACGCGGTTCGCCCCCGGAGAGCCCGGTGACGAGCTGCTGCTGGTGTCGGAGATCGTGGCCCACAAGCGCGTGGGGATCGCACTCGAGGCGGCCCGCCGGG
>DATJOU010000323.1:0-2463 GCA_035506775.1 Solirubrobacteraceae bacterium
CGAATGCGCCAAGAGCACCGGACTCGGGACCAAGGTGACGATCGAAGGGTCGTTCATCGGCGTGGTGTCGAAGATCGTCGATCGGATGGGCGAAGAAGACAAGATGCGCTACACGGCCGCGAAGGGCCGTCAGTCGCCGGCCTCGTTCGAAGGCGGCTCGCCCGACACGCTCACCGCGACCTTCCTCGGCCCGAGCCTGCAGAGCAGCAGCGAACAGATCGGCTACAGCGCCGCCGAAGAACAGTCGCTCTCCGAAGCGATGGAGATCAAAGCGACGCCGTAGGCCCCTCGCTCGGCAGCCCACGCTCCGGCCGGCCCTTCCCCCGGGGTCGTCCGGGCGGGCTTCCCGGGAGCGGCGGGGGGGCCGGTCCCGAGCATTGGCCGGCCCCCCCGGCTGCCCGCCGCGGCACGACGCGGCACGCCAAACGGCGCCCCCGGCTCAGGTCGGCTCGTTGTGCAGCGAGCGCCACAGGTAGCGGCAGGCGAGCGTCCGGTAGGGACGCCACGGCTCGCCGATCGCCTCCATCTCGGCCACGCTCGGGGGCGCGGGGAGACCGTAGGCCCGCTGGATCGCGTTTCGGATCCCGAGGTCTCCGGTGGGGAACACGTCGGGGCGTTCGAGCTGGAACATGAGGAACATCTGGGCTGTCCACAGGCCCACCCCCTTGACGGCCACGAGCTCGGCGAGCACCTCCTCGTCGGGCAGCTCGTCCAGGCGCGCGAGCTCGAGCTCCCCGGAGACGACGTGCTCGGCCAGCGACCGCAGGTAGGAGGCCTTCGCCCGTGACAGCCCGGCGGCGGACCGCAGCTCTTCGGGATCCTCGGCGAGGATCTCCTCCGGGGTGGGAGGGCGGTCACCGTAGCGGGCGGTGAGCCGCCCGTAGATCGCCCTGGCGGCCAGCACCGACAGCTGTTGACCGGTGATCGCCCGCACCAGCGCCCCGTAGTGGTCTTCCGGATGGGGGCGCCCGGCGCGGGCCGACGGCAGCCGCCCGGCGCGCTCGATCAGCTCCGCCATCACCGGGTCGGAGGCCACCAGGTGGGCCCTGGCGCCGCGCGGGGTGCCCCGGCGCGGCGGCTTGGCGGCGCCCGCCTTGGTCCGGGCGGGCACGCTACAGCGCCGGCAGGCCGGCGGCGAGCGAGACCGGCTCCCCGTCCAGCGCCCCGAGCGCCTTCTCGAGCGACATCGCGATGCAGGTGAAGCTGGGCGTGTCGCGGACCGTGTAGCGGGAGGCCTCGGTCGTGCGCAGGCGCTGTACCAGGTCGAGGAAGGTGCCCACGTCGTCGGTATCGAATGCGACCACGAACTCCTGGTCGTCGAGCCCGAACGAGTAGGTGGTGTGGTTGTCGACCCCGGGGTATTCCCGTCCCACCTGGATGTGCCCCTGCATGATCCGCCAGCGCTCCTCGGCCGGGAGCGCGTACCACTCGCGCGACTTCACGAACGGGTAGACGAACACGTACCGGCCCCGGAACGTCCGCGGGATCGCGCGCTCGTCTTCGGAGTACTCCGAGCTCTTGCGCATGCCCAGGAACGAGTGGGGGATCTGCGCCCAGCGCATCAGCCCGCTCTGGGCGAGCACCACGTGGAACTCGTGGATGCGCTCGAGGTTCTCGGCCTCGGCGATCAGCAGCAGCTCGGCGTCCCCGCGGGTGCCCACCAGCGAGAAGGTCTGCAGCAGATGCCCGTCGGCGAAGTCCTCGCAGGCGGCGGCGAACTCCTGCTTGTCCCGCGCCCGCTCCTGGGGGTCGGTCCGACGCCAGGCGGGGTCGAGCTTGAGGAACGTGTACTTGACGAAGTGCCTGGCGCTCACCAGGCCCGGATTATCGCAGCCGACCACGCGCCGGCCACCGTCCCGGGGGGCCGCGACGATAGAGTGGGGCTCCGTGCGGATCGCCCTGCTGTCTCCGTACTCGTGGACCTATCCGGGTGGCGTCACGCGCCACATCGACGCGCTCGCCGGCGAGCTGCGGACGGCCGGTCACGAGGTGCGGGTGCTGGCCCCATACGACCCCGACGACGAGCTCTCGCGGCGGCTGCACCGCGGGGCCCGCCCGCAGCCGGTGGAGGTGGGGGAGGAGTTCGTTTCGCTCGGGCGCACCGTCGGCATCCCCGCCAACGGCGCCGTCTCGAACCTGTGTGTGTTCGCCCAGGGCCTCTTCCGGATGCGCGACGAGCTGCGCGACGGCGGCTACGACGTGCTCCACATCCACGAGCCCGTGGTCCCGGTGCTGAGCTGGGACGCGCTCTGCTCGCTGGGCTCGCTGCCGCTGGTGGGCACCTTCCACACCTACTCGGAGAACCTGCTCACCAACGGCGGGGCCGCCGTGGTGCTCGGAGGGCGCCGGCGGATGAACCGCCTGCACGCCCGCGTCGCCGTGTCGGAGGCGGCCGCCTGGACGGCCCGCCGCTTCTACGGGGGGCGCTACGCGGTGATCCCCAACGGGGTCCGGGTCCCCGCC
>DATJOU010000324.1:0-4071 GCA_035506775.1 Solirubrobacteraceae bacterium
TGTGGTCGGGGACGGTCTTCTACCCCTACTACCTGCACGGCGACGCCCTCCACGGGATCTCCCCGCTGGCCGACCAGAACATCGCCGGGGCGGTGATGATGGTCGAGGAGTCGCTGTTGACGCTGGGCCTGTTCTGCTGGCTGTTCCTGAAGGCGGCCAAAGAGGGCGAGGAGCGCCAGGAGCTGCTGGACTTCGCCCACGCCCGCGGGCTGGAGCTGAGCGAGGCGCGGGCGGCGCGGGCGGTGGCCGCCGGGCGGGGGGCCGAGCTGCGCCGGCGCCTGGAAGGGCGCGGGACCACCCAGAGCAGCGTGTAGGAGGCGCTACCCGCCCGCCACGGCGGGCAGGATCGTCAGCTCGGCGCCGTCGCTGACGGGGGTGGCGAGGCCATCCAGGAAGCGGATGTCTTCGCCGGCCACGTACACGTTCACGAATCTCCTCAGCGAGCCGTCCTCGTCGGCCAGCCGCGGGCGCAGCTCCTCGAAGCGGTCGAACAGCCCGTCGAGGACCTCCTGCACGGTGCTCCCCTGCAGCACGGCCTCGGACTGCCCTTCGGCGGCCGTGCGCAGCTGGGTGGGGATCTTGACGACGACCGACATCAGGCCGAGACGGGCTGCGGCACGGTGGCCTCGAAGGCCTCGACGCTGGGGGCGATGGTGCTCATCTCGAAGCTCCCCCGGACCGCGTCGAGGGTCTTCAGGCCCTCGCCGGTGATCACCAGCACGACCCGCTCTGAGGGGTCGATCTCGCCGCGGCGGGCGAGCTTGGCGAGCACGGCCGTGGTCACGCCCCCGGCCGTCTCGGTGAAGATCCCGGTGGTCTCGGCCAGCAGCCGGATGCCCTCCCGGATCTCCTCGTCGCTGACGTCCTCCACCGACCCGCCGCTGTTGCGGGCCAGCTCCAGCGCGTAGGGGCCGTCGGCGGGGTTGCCGATCGCCAGCGACTTGGCGATCGTGTCCGGCCGCACCGGCCGGCACACCTCGGCGCCGGCGGCGAAGGCATTCGACACCGGTGCGCAGCCCTCGGCCTGCGCCCCGCTCATCCGCGGCAGCTCTCCTTCGAGCAGCCCCAGGTCCCGCCACTCGCGGAACCCGGCCGCGATTTTCGTGTACAGCGAGCCGGAGGCGATCGGCACCACGCAGCGGTCGGGGAGCTCCCACCCGAGCTGCTCGGCGATCTCGAAGGCGAGCGTCTTGGAGCCCTCGGCGTAGTAGGGGCGCAGGTTGATGTTCACGAACGCCCAGTCCTTCTCGGCGCACAGCTCGGTGCACAGGCGGTTGACGTCGTCGTAGCTGCCCTCGACGCCGACCACGGTGGTCCCGTAGACGCCGGTGGCGAGCACCTTCTGCTCCTCGAGGTTGGAGGGGATGAACACGTAGGAGCTCATCCCCAGCGCGGCCCCGTGGGCGGCCACGGAGTTGGCAAGGTTGCCGGTGGAGGCGCAGGCGATCGTTTCGAGCCCCAGCTCCCGGGCCCTGGTCACGGCCACCGACACGACCCGGTCCTTGAAGGAGTGGGTCGGGTTGGCGGCGTCGTTCTTGACCCACACCTCCCCCAGGCCGAGCCGCTCGGCCAGCCGGTCGGCCCGCACCAGCGGGGTGCACCCGGCCGGCAGCCCGACGCGCGAGGTCAGCCGCCCGGACGGCCCGGGAGGGCCGCCGGCGAGCGGGAGGAAGTCCGCGTAGCGCCAGATGTTCTGGGGGCCACCCTGGATGCGCCGGCGCAGCTCGCCGATGTCGCCCCCGAGACGGGTGTGGTCGTAGCGGACCTCGAGCGGTCCGAAGCAGCGGTCACACACGTACAGGGCGTCGAGCGGGTACTGCGCCTCGCACTCCTTGCACTGAAGATGACTGACAGCCATGACGGGCTCCTTCGCGTAATCGGTTCTTCGCCGTCACACGGTGTGGCGAAGGGCCGCGAAGCCCGCCACACATCTTTCTGGAATTGGCACCTTCCCGCTGTGACATGACGGTGGTTGCCGGGGTTTCGTCGGGCCAGTCCCTCCACCCCTCTGGATGTGTCCAGCTATTGCTGGCGCGGAGTGTAGCACCCACGGCGGGGGCGCGAAAAGCGCCTCCTCGCAGGGACTTCCGGGGCACCGGTAACGGCGGCCCCCCGCCGGTGTAGGCATCGCTGTGAGCACCACCACGGGCGAGCGCGGGCACGATCGCGATCTCGGGGATCGCCCCCGCCCGCTGCGGATCGTCCCCAGCGCCCGCCGGCGGCGGATGCTGCTGATCGTCAACCCCCACGCGAGCACCGTCTCGGCACAGATCCGGGAGCTCGTGCTGCGGGCCCTGGAAAGCCGCTTCGAGGTCGAGGCGGTGGACACGCGGGCGCCCGGCGACGCCACCTCGCTGTCGCGCGAGGCCGCCTCCGGCGACTACGACCTGGTGGTCGCCCTCGGCGGCGACGGGACCGTCAACGAAGCCGCCAACGGGCTGCGCGGCTCCTCTACCCCGCTGTCCTGTCTGCCGGGCGGCTCGGCCAACGTGTTCGCCAAGCTGCTGGGGATCCCCGGCGACCTGCTGGACGCGACCGAGCACCTGCTCGGGCTCGCCGACGACTGGCGCCAGCGGCGAGTGGACCTGGGCGTCGTCAACGGCCGCTGCTTCACCTTCAACTCCGGGCTCGGCCTCGACGCGATGGTGGTCGAGCAGGTGGACTCCAACCCCCACCTGAAGGCCCGCCTGGGGCCCTGGTACTACAGCTGGGTGGCTGTCTGGACCTTCCTGCGCCGCTACCTGCGCCGTCCCCCCCGGCTGCGCGTCCAGGCCGGCGGGCGCACGCTCGAGGGCGTGATCGCGATCGTCCAGAACGGCGCCACCTTCACCTACTTCCAGGACCGCCCGATCGACATCGCCGAGGGCGCCGAGCTCGACTCGGGCGACCTCGCCGGGGGCGTCATGCACCGGGCCGGGCTGCTGTCGATGCTGTCGGTCGCCTGGCGCGCCTTCTCCCCCCGTGCCCGCGTGGCCGGCAACCGCCAGGTGACCCCCCTGGAGCCGCTCAGGGAGCTCACGGTCCGCACCGCCGACGGGCGCCCGCTGCCGCTGCAGGCCGACGGCGACTTCCTCGGCGAGGTCTCCGAGGCGCGCTACTCGATACTGCCCGACGCGCTCAACGTAGTCGCCTAGCCGGAACGCCCGGCTATTCGACGGCCGCGCCGGGCGTGACGCGGTAGGCGTCGAACACCGACTCGATGTTGCGGATGCGCGTGATGGCGCCCTTCAGCGAGTGGTTGTCGGCGACCTCCACCACGAAGCGGTTCTTGACCATCGGCGGCATCGACAGGCAACGCGCCTCGACGATGTTGGCGCCGGACTCCGAGAAGGCCCGCGACAGCTCCTCCAGCAGGCGGTGGCGGTCCCAGGCGTCGACCTGGATCTCGACTACGAAGCCGGTCGACTGCTCCCCTTCCCAGCACACGTTCACGAAGCGCTCCGGGTTGCGGCCCAGCAGCGCCGCGTTGGAGCAGTCGCCACGGTGGATCGTGATCCCCCGCCCGAGCGAGATGTAGCCCACGATCTCGTCGCCGGGGACCGGCCGGCAGCACTTCGCCAGCCGCAGCATCACGTCGTCCACGCCTTCCACGCGGATCCCGTACTGGCCGGAGGACTTCGTCGGGCGCCGCCGTGAGCGCCCGACCCGCAGCAGCTCGCTGGCGGAGTCCTCGCCGTCGGCCGCCTCGCCCTGCTTGAGGCGCTGCATGACCTTGTTGACGACCAGCTTGGGCGAGAGCTTGGCGGCCCCGAGGGCGATGTAGAAGTCGTCGGCCTTGCGGAAGCCGACCTCGCGGATGACGTCGGCCAGCAGTGCCGAGCCGGTGATCTTCTGCGCGGGCAGGCCGGCTTTACGCAGCTGCTCCTGCAACAGCTCGCGCCCGCTGTGCTCGGTGTCCTGGCGGTTCTCAGCCTTGAACCAGGCCTTGATCTTGTTGCGTGCCCGGGTCGTCTTGACCATCGCGAGCCAGTCCCGCGAGGGCCCACGCTCGCGCTTGGCCGTGAGGATCTCGACGATATCCCCCGACTGCAGCTCGTAGTGCAACGGGACGATTTTCCCGTTCACACGGGC
>DATJOU010000325.1:0-6695 GCA_035506775.1 Solirubrobacteraceae bacterium
TGGGAAAAAATCTACGCCTCCGGTTATGACGACTCGGGGATGTACCTCGGCGCCTGCCAGGAATGCCAGGCGAAGATCATCGAACCCGTCATGGAAAACAACCAGCTCGGATACTCGGGTTCGAACTCGGGCGGCAGCCTGCTGATCGAAGGCGGGATCTTCCGCCGCAACTCATCCGGCGTCGCACCGAACGGGGAAAACCCCGGCGACGGGCCGCCGGTGCAGGACGGACAGTGCAACCACGACCCCAAGAACAAGAAACCGAAGAAGGGGTGGCTGCCCGAATTCACCACCACGAACATCGCGCGGTGCACGATCATCCGTCACAACCTGATCACCGAAAACAACAACAACTCGACCCCCGCGACGGGGTCCGCGGAGGGGGCGCCGTTCGGAGCCGGGGTCGAGCTTCCCGGCGACTACGGCGACCTGGTCGAGGAAAACACGATCACGGACAACGCGAGCGACGGCGTGCTGGCGTTCGAGTACCCGAACCCGTTCCCGCCGACGTCGGAAACGATCTACTTCCAGAACTCCGGGAACAAGGTCGCGAAAAACGTGCTCTCCGGGAACGGCACGCTGGGCATGAACCCGAAGTTCGAAGGCGACATCGCGTTCGAGGGTGGCGTGTTCAAGGAAAAGTCGGTGGACAACTGCTTCAGCGGCAACACCTACTCGGGGAACACGTACCCGGCGCCGTCCGAACTCGAAACGACGTGGGGCTGTCAGAACGCGACGACTCCGAACTTCATCACCCTGGCGAACGCCAGCGAAGGTACGGAATTCATCGACTACCTGCTGGCCCTGCAGGAACACTCCGAAAACAGGACGCGCGAACCGCAGGCGGCTCCGCCGGCACAGGAAACGATGTCCAACCCGTGCCGCGAAGTCCCCGTCACACCACTGTGCCCATAGGCTCCTAGCCTCTGGTAAAGGCACACGACCCGCGCCGCCGCCCCCTCACCGGGGCGGCGGCGTTTTTTTATGGGCGCCCGCCCGAACCAGCTCTGCGAAGCGCTCCCCCCGCTGCTCGAAGTCGCGGTAGTGGTCGAAGCTGGGAGCCGCGGGTGAGAGCAGCACGACCGTCCCGGTGACGGCCAGCGTGCGGGCGATCTCGACGGCCTCCCCGAGGTCGCCCGCCTCGAGCGCCCGTTCGC
The DNA here is from genome assembly GCA_035506775.1 of Solirubrobacteraceae bacterium. Lineage (GTDB taxonomy): Bacteria > Actinomycetota > Thermoleophilia > Solirubrobacterales > Solirubrobacteraceae > Palsa-744. Next base: position 1,158 of record DATJOU010000325.1, read on the forward strand.
TCGGGAGCCCCGCGGCCGTGGCCGCCGAGACGACATGGCCGCCCGTGCTGGGGACGCCGATCACGCTCGTGCCGGCGCGCGCCAGCGCCGCCCCCAGGGCGGCGTAGTCCTGGCCGCGGTCCTGTCCCCCCGCGATCAGCACCAGCTCGCGTCCGGGGAAGCTCGCGAGCGCGGCCAGCGTGGACTCCGGGGTCGTCGAGATGGAGTCGTTGACCCATGTGATCCCGGCGCCGTCGGCGACGACCTGGAGGCGGTGGGCCAACGGCTCGAAGCCCTCCAGGGCGGACGGCAGGGGCGGCTCGACGGCGAGTGCCTGCAGGCCGCTCAGCGCCGCGCAGAGGTTGAGCGCGTTGTGTTCCCCCGGCAGCGGCAGCTGGTCTGGCGTGAGCACCCGCTCGCCCGCTCGGCTGACGCCGTCGGGTCCGGCATCCCAGCCGTCGGGGTCGCCGTACAGGAGCACCTCCGCGTCGGTCGCGGCCCCGCTGAGCAGCGGCTCGCGCGCGTTGAGCACCGCCACGCGGACCTCCGGGAGCGACAGCAGGCGGAGCTTCTCGCGCCGGTAGCCCTCCTCCGAGCCGTGCCATTCGGTGTGCTCCTTGAAGAGGTTGGTCATCACCACCACCTCGGGACCCGTGTCGAGGTCGGCGATCTGGAAGCTCGACAGCTCCAGCACCGTCAGCTCGGCGGGCTCGGCGTCGAGCAGCTCGATGGCCGGCACGCCGATGTTGCCGGCGAGGGCGACCGCGACCCCTGCCGCGGCCGCGAGGTGGGCCGTCAGCGCCGCCGTCGTGCTCTTGCCCTTCGTCCCGCTCACACCCAGCACGCCGTCGGGGCCGTGCTCGGCGAGCCACAGAGCGGTGGCGGTCGTCACCGGGATCCCCGCCGCCCGCAGAGCCGCGAGCTGCGGTTTGTGGACCGAGGCCCCGGGAGAGCGGATCACCACCTCGCAAGCGCCGAGCGCCTGCTGCGCCTGCTGCGGCCCGACGACCAGCGGCGAGGCGCCGCCGAGCGACGAGCCGACCCGGCCTGCGTCGGGCGGGTCGTCGAAGGCCGCGACGGCGATCTCGGCTCCCGGCAGGCGGCGTGCCACGGCGCGGGCGAAGGAGCTGATCTCCCGGCCCGCGCCCCAGACGCCGAGGCGCCTGCCTTCAAGCTCCGAGAAGCGCACGAACGTCTGCCATCAGGGCCTCGGGCACCTCGTGGTCGTCGCTCAGCTCGAGCACCCGGGCGGGGTCACCCTCCCCGGTCGCGTGGCGGGGCAGGACCTCCGCGACCAGCCGGCGCACCACCGCGTGCCCGCTCCAGCGCTCGTCGTCGGCGAGCAGCCGGATGGCGGCGAGGCTCTCCTGCTCCTCCCCCACGCACTCGAACGGCTTGTGGCCGCCGGCGGCGCACAGGAGCGCGAAGCCCTCGAGCTGCTCCTCCGCGGCCAGCAGGTCGCGTCCGAAGATCTCGCGCAGCTGCGCCGGCGTGGTGAAGGGGGCGAGCGCGAGGAACACGAAGCGGCACTTGGGGCAGTCGCAGCACCACGAGGCGCCACGCAGCGCCGGGTCGATGCGGAAGATCGTGTTGCAGCTCGTGAAGGCCGGGTGGTAGACGGTGAGGCGGGCGAACGCGCGCGCGATCGCGAGCTCGGATGCCGGCCGCAGGATCGAGAAGGAGCGCACGGGAGAGCCGAGCTCGCGCACCGCTCGATCGAGCAGGCGCTCCACCCGCAGGCTCTTGCTGAACTGGTGGTTGACCTCGACGCCGTCCCAGCTGAGGTTGCCGGCCGAGGCCGAGCGCTCGTTGGCCATCGCCACCGTGTCGTAGCCGTTCAGCTGCGCGCACAGCAGCGCCGCGGCGGTGACGATCGCCGTGACCGGGACGTGGCCGTTCAGCGCGCCGGATTCGTTCAGCGCCCGCAGCTGGGGATCGAGCTCGCGCCGCGCCCGCAGCCACGGCAGCCGCGCCGCCGCCACGGTGCGCGCGATCGGGGGCGCGTCGCCGATCGAGAACAGCGCGCTCTCGAGCCCGGAACGGCGCACGATCTCGATCGCCACGGCCGAGTCCTTGCCACCCCCCACCGGCACCAGCACCCGTTGCGGCGCGGGCGGGTCCTCGCTCGCCGTGGGCACGCCGGAGTGTCCGTCGCGCGCGGCCGAGAAGCTCGGCCGCGGCAGCTGGGCGAGGCGGTTGGTGTAGGCGAACTCGCCGAGCCCCTCCGAGTAGAGCGCCTCCAGCAGGGAAGCCGCCGCGGGGGGCGGCGGGTCGCCCTCGAACTCCACCCGCGGCGGCGCGGCGAGCTTGAAGTAGCTGACGCCGGCGACCCAGTGCAGCAGCGCGAGCAGCCCCGCGGCCCGGTCGCGCTCCGGCGCACCGAGCGCATCGGGAACCGGCAGTCGCAGCTGCTCGCAAAACGACAGCTCCTCGTCGAGCGCATAGCGCAGCACGACGAGGCCGTCCTCGTGGAGCTCGCGATCGAGGAAGCGGAAGCTCTCGAATGCGCTTGGGTCGAACAGCAGCGGTGTCCGACTGGCATCGGCTGCCACGGCAAGAGCGTAGCTGCCGCGGACGGCGCCGCTAGCCCGCCAGCGGCGCCGCCGCCTCGGGCTCGCCGGCGCCCAGCTCGGCGTGCTCGAGGGCGCGACCGCGGGGGTACAGCAGGAACGTCAGCACGAAGCAGACGGCGAGCACCGCCGCCATCACCTGGAAGACCGTGCTCGTGGCATGCGCGGTGGCGAGGCGGATGGCGTGGACCGCGGGGGCGTTGCCGCCGGCCAGCGACCCCGAGCTGCTGGTGCCGACCTGTGAGGCGATGTGGTCGGCACGCGGTCCCGGGACCCCTCTGGCCCGCAGGGCGCCGGCGACATTGGTCTTGTCGCGTTCGATCAGGATCGTCCCCAGGATCGCCAGCCCGAGGCTGGCGCCGAAGTTCCTGACCGTCTGGGTGATGCCCGTGACCTCGCTGTAGTTGGTGCTGGGAGCGCGGTTGACGGCGTCCGTGCTGGCCGGCCCCAGCATCAACCCGATCCCCCCGCCGGCGAGCAGGATCGACCATTTCTGCTGTTCGAGGGACAGATCGGGAAGCCGTTTCGCGAGCAGGTAGAAGCCGACGGCGGACATCGCGCTGCCGAGCACCACCGCCGGCCGCGCGCCCCGGCGATCGAGGATGCGGCCCCCGACCTGCGCCAGGATCACGAAGCCGACGAAGAAATACAGCAGGTACTCCCCCGCTTCGGAGGCGCTCTTGCCGAGCGAGACCTGGGCGTAGACGCTGGCGAAGAAGAAGTAGGGGATGAACACGAACGACATCAGCACCAGCGCGAGGTTGTCGACCGAGAAGCTGCGGTTCTCGAAGATCTTCAGTCGCAACAGGGGAACCTCGGCGCCCCTCAGCTCCCACAGCACGAAGCCCACCATCAACGCGGCGCCGACGATCAGACAGGCCCAGGTCGCGGGCGAGCCCCAGCCCCACACGCTCGACTGCTGCAGGCCGAGGACGATCAGGCCCATCGCGCCGCAGATCAGGACCGTGCCGCGGTAGTCGATCTTCGCCGGGCGCTTGTCGTTGTCGGGTCTCGAGATCCGGATCAGGACCAGGGCGATGATGGCGACGGGGATGTTGACCCAGAAGATCGCCCGCCACGTCCACTGGGTGAGGAACCCGCCCGCCAGCGGTCCGATCGCCGTCAGGCCCCCCGTGATGCCGAAGAAGATCGCCATCGCGCGGCCCCGCTGGGCGACCGGGAAGGCGGCGATCACGATCGCGACGGATGCAGGGAACATCAGGGCGGCGCCGGCGCCCTGGACGACACGGAAGAAGATCAGCCACGCTTCGGCTATCGACCCTTTCGGCGTCAGCCCGCAGCACGCCGACGCGACCGCGAACACGACTACGCCGATCACCACCATGCGCCGGCGCCCGAGCACGTCCCCGAGCCGGCCCCCGAAGGCGAACAGGGCGGACAGCGACAGCAGGTAGCCGTTGATCACCCACTGTGCCCCGTCTCCGGAGATCCCCAGCTCGCGTTGGAGCTTCGGCACCGCGATCGCCACGATCGTCTGGTCGATGAACGTCATCGCCACGGCGAACACCATCGCCGCGAGGACGAGGTTCTTCGACGTCGCCTGCGTGCCCTGTGTGGACAAGGGCGCGGCTAGTCGTTCGCCGTGAGCAGCTCGAGCAGCTCGGCGAAGCGCGCCCGCGAGAGCTCGCGGCGGGTGGGCAGGTGTTCGCTCGGGATCCCGTCCGGCGGCGGGGAGTAGGCGGCCAGCACGTGGCGGGCGACCGACTGGCGGTGGACCTCGTCGGGTCCGTCGTAGATGCGGGCCGCACGGGCGAAGCGGTACATCTGCTCCAGCGGCAGGTCGGTCGAGTAGCCGAGCGAGCCGTGTACCTGCACCGCCCGGTCCACCACGTCGTGCAGCACGCGGGCGCCGAAGAACTTGATCATCGCCACCTCGGTACGGGCCGCGGAGGCGCCCTCGGTGTCCATCACCCAGGCGGCGTGGAGCGTCATCAGCCGTGCCGCCTGCATCTCGGCGGCGCTGTCGGCGATCCAGTTCTGGACCGTCTGTTTGTCCGCCAGCACCGAACCGTGTGCGTAACGGTAGGTGGCCCGCTCGCACATCATGTCGAACGCCCGGCGGGCGACCCCGAGCCAGCGCATGCAGTGGTGGATGCGGCCGGGGACGAGCCTGTGCTGGGCGATGATGAAGCCCTCCCCGGCGCCGCCGAGCAGGGCCTCGGCCGGAAGGTGGACGTCCTCGTAGAGCACTTCGGAGTGACCCCCATAAGAACCGAAGGACTCCCACGGGTGCTCCATCGTGGGCACGTCGCGGAGGATGTTGACACCCGGGGTGTCCACGGGGACGATGAACATCGACGCCCGCTGCGAGGGGCGTGCCTCCGGGTCGGTGACCGCCATCAGGATCAGGAAGTCGGCGATCGAGCCGTTGGAGGTGAACCACTTGCGGCCGTTCACCATCCACCCGTCCTCCTCGCGGTGTGCGCTGGTGCGCAGCTGCGTGGGGTCGGACCCGGACGTGTCCGGCTCGGTCATCGAGAAGGCGCTGCGCAGGTCGCCGGCCAGCAGCGGGTACAGCCAGCGCTCCTTCTGTTCCTCGCTCCCCGCCAGCGCGAGGATCTCCGAGTTGCCCGAGTCGGGGGCCGCGTTGCCGAACGCGAGCGGGGCGATCGGGGAGCTGCCGAGGATCTCGTGCATCAGCCCGAGGCGCACCTGACCCAGGCCCTGGCCACCCAGCTCGGGCGGCAGGTGGGCGGCCCACAGGCCGCGCTGCTTGACCTCGGCCTGCAGCGGCTCCAGGGCGCGTTCCAGCCCGTCCATCCCGAGCTCCGGCCAGATCGCCTCCAGCGGCCAGATCTCCTGGCGGACGAACGAGGCCATCCAGTCCAGCTGCTCCTGGAACTCGGGGTCGGTGCGGAAGTCCCAGGCCATCGCGGGAGCAAGCTTAGTGCTAAGAAGCGAGAGCGGTAGCTACCCCACGACAGAAAGGCCTGGTCCCCGGATGAGCACGAACGGACAACTGGTGAGC
>DATJOU010000326.1:0-10223 GCA_035506775.1 Solirubrobacteraceae bacterium
GCGTTCCTTTCCGCAGAAGCCCCCCGCCCCGTGCCCTCCGGTCTTGGAGGAGCCCGGCCGGGATCGATTTCGGCGCCGAGTCTAGCGAGCGTTCGCGGGCCGGGTGAGCGGCCTGGCCGACCGTCGCGGGGGCATCCGGACGTTCCCCGCATGGAACGGGGCCGGCGCTCGCGACGGCAGCCCGTCCGGGCCATATACTTTCCACGTCAATTGTTTCCTCAGCTATCATCTGGGTATGAGCTCGACTAGCACCGCACCCCATCTGGAGGCCTGGCGGGCGGTCGTCACGAGCCACGCGGCCGTCACCGATCGCGTCCAGCGCGCCCTGACCGCGGCCGACCTGCCGCCGCTGAGCTGGTTCGAGATCCTGTGGGCGGTGAAGCGCAGCCCCGATGGGCGTCCGCGCATGAGCGAGCTCGCCGAGTGGCTGACCCTCAGCCGCGGTGGGATCACCAAGCTCGTGGACCGCCTCCAGGAGGCCGGCTATATCGAGCGTGCCTCCTGCTCGTCGGATCGTCGCAGCCTGCACGCCGAACTCACCCCCGCGGGGGAGAAGATGCTCGAGGAGATGCGGCTCGTCTACGAGGGGGAGATCGACCGTCACCTGGCGACGCTGACAGCCGAGGAGTCGCAGCTGATCACGAGCTCGCTGCTGAAGGTCACCGGCAGCACCTGCGCGAAGGCCCGCGCCGAAGCCGAGGCCCAGGGCCAGGGCCTCGAGCCGGCGCTCACCTAGATCCGGGCGCCTCGCGCTGCACGCCTACGGTTCCGCTTCGCCTTCGCACACTTCGCGTGCCGCGCGGGCGGTGGAGGCGAGGCTGATGGTGGCCACGGTCCTGCCGGCGGGGGTTCGGACGACCAGTTCTTCGGGGACGCTCGGGAGGGCGATGTAGGCGAGCACGCCGTGGGCGTGCAGCCCGGGCGGGATCCTCACGTGCTGCAGCGCCACCAGTCCGGCCGGGGTGCGGGCCAGGACCGCGTCCCGGGGCACGTGCAGGACGCCGTACACGATCGCGAATTCGCTCGGCCGGCAGCCCTTGTCCACCTGCGTGGCGAACGTCCGCTGGGCGCGCCGTGAGCCGAGCACCCCTTCTTCGCTCGCGAACAGGTTGAGCAGGCTGAAGGGTTCCGTGGACACTTCGGCCCGCAGTTCGAAGGACTTGTGCCTACCGAGTCGGGTGGAGATCCCGCGGATGCTGAACGGGGTCCCCCCGGACAGCTTCGCGTTCACCAGCGTGCGCGTGTGCCGGACCGGTCTTTTGGCGGGCGGGCGCGGGCAGTGCGGCAACGCGAGGCCGAACGCGCGCAGGACACGCCCGTGTGCCCCCAGCTCCTCCAGCCGCACCGGGGTCGGCGAGGGTCCCTTCAGCGCCTGGTAGTACACGCCGCCCGGACCTCCCAGCCTGCGCGGGATGCGAAACACCTTGGAGGTGACCTGCCGGCCGTTGCTGAGCGTCAGCCGCACGCGGCGGGCCGCAGGAACGGTCCGGAGCTCGAGCGCGATCGTGGAGCCTTGACAGCTGTGCGCGGGATGGCCGGCCGAGAGGCATCCTTCGACGGGGCCGACGGGGAGTTCGAAGCGTTCGGAGGATTTGCCGCTCCCGAATGGTTCCCAGATCGCGATCGGGTGGACGCACTCGGTCGCCCCCAGCGGGCCCGGTTCGGCCTGCGGGGGTTCGACGTAGACCTTGAACTTGGTGTGCGTCAGCGTGCGCCCGTGCCCGATCTCGACGGCCCCTTTGTGCGGCTTTTCGATCGCTTCCCGTTCGCCCTGCGTCTGCAGCCCGAGTCCGACCTGGAGCTGCTGGACGGTGTGTTCGACGGCTGCCTCCTTGGTCGAGTCCTGGGCTTCGGCGGCCTGCAGGGCAGCTTCCAGCTGCTTCTCCTGCGTGGATTGGAAGTGGTTGACGGGGGAGACCGAGGTCGGCCCTTTCAGGGACAGCAGCGCGGCGAACAGGTGTGAGAGCGTTTCTTCGTCGCTGCGTTCGAGTGCCTTGGTGGCAGTGGTGAGGGTCCGGTATTCGCTGGAGACCCACGCCTGCATGTCGGCGCACACGGCCGGGACGGTGCCGTTGACCTCGAGTTCGAGCGTTTCGGCGAGGACCGTGGTGAGCCTCGTGAGGCTGGGCTCGCTCCAGCGCAGCTGCCGGATCGCCTCGACGAACGCGAGCGCGGCTTCGTGGCTGGCAGACAGCTCGGTCACACCGACCGCCCACGACAGCTCGGAGTTGAGGGCGCTCCACTGGCGTTCGTGACGTTTTTCTTCGCCTTCCTGCCTGGGGGTGAGCTTCGGTCGTCTGGGCGCGAGCAGGCCCCCCAGGGTTTCGTGGGGGGCGCCGTCCATGACGCCGGCGCACTGACCTTCGAGTGAGCCCTTCAGCGACTGGACCGCGGCCAGGGTCGCCGGGGCACTCGCCACCCGCGCGCGCGTGTAGGCGAGCTCGGCTCTCAGGAACGCGAGGCTGGAGGCGCGGTCCTGGGGGCTCGCCTTTGAGCCCTTCCCGGAGGCGAACGGAGCAGCCGCCATGATCAGGGCTGCGAGCCCCGCCGCGAGTCCGGCGAGCAGCGTGAGGCGCCGTCCGGTGCCGCGGCGGCGCGTCGAGCATCGGCGATCGCGGCTCATCCCTGGCCTCAATCTTCCCCCCCGACGCGGCGGTTCTAGCGCGTGCTCACGCGAGCGCCTGCTCGACCGAGTCGATCGCGGCCTGCTCGGCCTCGCTCACGCCTTCCTGTCCTGCGGACTCCTTGTGCGCGGCGGCCACGCGGTGGGCGAGGTTGACGGTGAAGGCCCGGTACTGGTCGAGCTCCTCGGGGGAGGCCTTGCCGGCAAGCGTCGCGCGGGCCTCGCCGAGGACCGACAGCACGTGTTCGCGCAGCTCCTCGGGGGAGTGGTAGCGGGTGTGGTCGAGCTTCGGCTTGGTGGCCACGATCTCGTCGAGCAGCTCGCTCTGCCCGTGCTGCTGGCGGGCTTCGGCGTAGGCCTTGGCCATCGACAACGTCTCTTTGAACATGCCGCCCCGCTGGGCGGTGATCACGAGCATCCCGGCACCGGGTGGGCCGGCGATGATCTGCTCCCACTCCTGCTCGGTGAAGTCCTGCTTGGTGCTCATCGGCTGCTCCTCGCGCTCTCGGATACCGGCGGCCCACGTCCTCAGGTCGATCCTACGGTGCGGGCGGGGGCTTCGCTAGGTCGCCGCGCCGGCCCCCGCTTCCGCGGCTTCGCGCGCTTCGGTGACGGCGGGTTGCTCGTCGGGCAGGCGGCGGCTGTAGATCGCCGCCAGCAGGGCGAAGAGGGCGAGCACCGCGATCGCCGAGCGCAGCCCGTCGAGGCGGGCCTTTTCGTTCTCTTCGACGATCGCTTCGGTGGCCTCCGGGGGCGTGTTGGCCTTCTTCAACGCCGTTTCCAGTTCGGCGTCGGAGACGAACGGGATGCCGCCGGCGAGCTTGACGCTGGCTTCGCTTTTGAGCTTGCTCGAGATCGCCGGGTTCTGTTGGACGCCGGTCAGGAACGAGCTGCTGAGCGCCGCGATCAGGATCGCTCCGGTGAGGGCCGTGCTGACCGAGATGCCGAGGTTGGTGAGCGTGTTCTGCAGGCCGCCCACCTCCGCGCTGAGCTCGTCGGGGACCGCCGACACGGTGACGCTCCCGAGCTGCGAGGCCAGCGCCCCGACGCCGGTCCCGACGAGCAACATCGGCCACGTGGTGATCTCGGCGCCGGCGCCCTGGTCGAGAGCGCCGATGAACACCACCAGTCCGAGCAGCATGGTGGCGAAGCCGAGCTGCGCCACCCGGCGTGGAGAGGCGTTCGGGCGAAAGCGGGGGATGCCGGCCGCCGCGATCAGCAGCGTTATCGACAGCGGCAGCAGCCGCACGCCGGTTTCGATCGCCGACAGGCCCAGGGCCACCGACAGGAACAACGGCACGGCGAAGAACAGCCCGCCCTGCACGAAGTACTGGGCGAAGAACGTGGTCAGCCCGACCCGAAGCTGGGAGTTGCGCAGGATGCCGGGGTCCACGAGCGGCTGCTTGCCCTGTGCCAGCATGCGGTTCTCCCAGCGCATGAAGCCCCACAGCACGCCGCCGCCGGCGAGGATCAGCCAGATCGTGGGCGACAGGCCGAACCACTTCGGCGCGTTGGCCTTGGCGATCACGAAGCCCCAGGTGCTGGCGCGCAGGACACCGAACACGATCAGCCCCAGGCCGGCCGCCGAGAGGGCGGTGCCGACGAGGTCGAGGTGGACGCCCTTCTCGCCCGGCACGTCGTCGATCCGCCGCATCAGGATCAGGATCGCGATCACGATCAGCACCTCGCCCGCGAACACGTAGCGCCACGAGAGATAGCTGGTGAAGAAGCCCCCGATGATCGGACCCACCGCGATCGCGATCGCCGCCGCCGAGGCGATCAGCCCGTACGCCCGGGGTCGTTCGCCGCGGCCGAAGTTGGACGCCACGAGTGCCACGATCGCCGGCAGGATCAGTACCGCTCCCAGTCCCTCCAGAAGCGACCAGCCGAGCAGCAGCACCCCCAGGCTCGGGGACAGGGCGGTGGTCAACGAGCCGCACCCGTACACCACGCAGCCGATCGCGAACCCCCGCTTTACGCCGATGATCTGCCCCAGCTTGCCGCCCGTGATCATGAAGGCCGCCATCACCAGCGTGTAGAGCGTGATCGCGGTCTGGATGCCCGTGACGGTCGTGCCGACGTCTTTGGCGACGGTGGCGATCGACACGTTCATCACCGAGGTGTCGAGCATCATCAGGAACTGGCCCGCGCACAGGGTCATCAGGACCAGCCCGGCCCCCTTGGTGCTCCCCTGCCCCTGGTTCGCTGCCACCGTCCACCGCCTCGCTCGCTTGCTCGGCTGCGCAATCTAGCCGCCCCCCCAGATCGCCCGGGCGCGCGGCGAGGCGGGAAGATGTCCTGCGATGGTCGTTGCGGAGCGTCGCTCGCCGTTCGTTCGCCTGAGCGCACTCGTGGCGCTGCTGTGCCCGGTGGCGATGGGGGTGGTCGCGCTGGTGGCGCTGGCGGGTGACGTGGCGCTAGCGGTGCTCGCCGTGGTGCTCCTCCTGGCCGCGTCGGCGGCGATATGGGTGGCATTGACCAACCGCGGGGCTACACGGGTCGCGGGGGCGGCCGTGTCGGTGCTCGCACTCGCGGGCCTGATCGTGGTGCTCGCGACCCACTGGCAGGGGGTCTTGGTCCTGGTGGCGCTGCTCGCGTTGATCGCCCTGTTCGGCATCGCCGCCCGCTACGCGCTCGGGCGCACCGGGCGGCGGCCCGGCGCCGCCGATCCAGCGTCTCCGTCCACGGGACCCGCGGCGGCCGGGGTCGAGGAAGCCGTGCTGATCATCAACCTCAAGTCCGGAGGAGGGAAGGCGGAGCGCTTCCGGCTCGCCGACGAGGCCCGGCGGCGCGGCGTCGAGCCGGTGATCCTCCGGTCCGGGGACGACCTGCTGCAGTTGGCCGAGGACGCGGTCGACGGGGGTGCGCGGGTGATCGGGATGGCGGGCGGGGACGGGTCCCAGGCGCTGGTCGCCACGGTTGCGGCCCGCAGGGGGGTGGCGCACGTGTGCATCCCGGCAGGCACCCGCAACCACTTCGCGCTCGACCTGGGGCTCGACCGCGACGACGTGATCGGCGCCCTCGACGCCTTTACCGACGGGCGCGAGCGGACGATCGACCTGGCGCGGGTCAACGAGCGCGTGTTCGTCAACAACGCCTCGCTGGGGGTGTACGCGAAGGTGGTCCAGTCGCCGGCCTATCGCGACGCCAAGCTGCAGACGTGGGCCGAGATGCTCCCCGACCTGCTCGGCCCGAAGGCGCCCCCGATCGACCTCGAGTTCGACACGCCCGACGGATCCTCCTACTGCGACGCGCCGCTGGTGCTCGTGTCCAACAACCCCTACCGGCTGACGAGCTTCGCGGGCGCGGGCACGCGCGGGCGGCTCGACGAAGGGGTGCTGGGCGTGTTCGCGGCGCGCGTGCTCGGCCCCGGTGACGTGTCGCGGCTTGTGGCGCTCGAGCTCGCCGGAAAGGTGTCCCGCTTTCCCGGACTGCTGGAGTGGTCCGCGATGGAGTTCGAGGTCCGCTCCAGCGGACCGGTCGAGGTGGGCCTCGACGGTGAGGCGCTGGTGATGCAGCCGCCGCTGCGGTTCGTCTCGATGCCCGGCGCGCTGCGCGTGCGCACCCCTCGCACCGCCGGGCTGTCTCCGGCCGCGCGGGCGGTGACGCTCTCGGGCGAGAACCTGGCCGCCCTGGCGCGGGTGGCGGTGGGGCGGTGAGCTCGGTGGCGGCCCGGGTGCTGCTGGGCTGGTGTGCGTTGGTGCTCGTGGGATGGGGCCTGGGCGCGCTGTGGACCTCGCTCGGCCCCGACGAGGCGCAGCTGATGCGGGAAGTCGCACGGGAACGCTCGGCCGGGCTCGTGAGCGCCGCGCGCGTGGTCACGTGGGCGGGCAGCGTGTGGCTGCTCGGGCCATTCGCCCTGGTGGCGACGCTGCTGCTGTTGCGGGCGGGGCTGCGCGACAGTGCCCTGCTGGTCGCCCTCGGGCTGCTCGGCGGGGCCCTGATGGCCGGCGTGATCAAGCTGCTGGTGGCGCGCTCGCGCCCCCCGGTCGAGCACCTGCAGGAGGTCAGCGGCTATAGCTTCCCCTCCGGCCACGCGACCCAGGCGGCCGCCTTCTGGATCTCGCTGCTGCTGGCGGTCCGTCCGCTGTTCGCGCGCCCGGCGGCCTTCGCGCTGGCGGCCTGCGGGTGCGGGCTGATCGTGGTGGCCGTGTGCGTCTCGCGGGTGGTGCTGGGCGTCCACTATCCGAGCGACGTCGTGGCCGGAGTGCTGCTCGGTGGGGGGTGGGCGGTATATCTGTGGCGATGCGCGCGCACGACCGCGCCACGCCGCGACGCGTGGTGAGGGGGCCAATCGCCAGTCTGCGCCGGCTCGACCGGCTGTTGATGAGGCGTGCCCACGCGATCGACTCGCCTGACCTCGACCGGGTGCTGGTGCGGATCACGACGGCCGCCAACTACTGGCGCCTGTGGCTCGCGATCGCTGCCCTGCTGGCCCTCCTGGGCGGGCGCCGGGGCCGTGCGGCGGCCGGCCGCGGGGTGCTGGCGCTCGTGATCGCCGCGGTCACCACCAACGGCCCGGTCAAGCTGCTGACGCGGCGGCGTCGCCCGGCACCGTCCGTGCGCCCGGCGCTGATCCGGATGCCCCGCTCACCCTCGTTCCCGTCCGGCCACAGCGCGGCCGCGTTCGCCTTCGCGGCGGCGGCCGCCGGGGAGCTGCCCGAGCTGGCCCCCGTCCTGGGCACGCTGGCGGTGGCGGTCGGGTACTCGCGCGTGCACACCGGGGTGCACTACCCGAGCGACGTGGCCGCCGGAGCCGCGATCGGGATCGGCTCCGCCGCGTTGTCGCGGAGGCTCGTCGGGCACCACGATGCCCCGGTCGTCGCCGCCGCCGGGTCCCCCGCGGGGAACGGACGCGTGCCGAGCGACGACCCCGCCTGGTGAGCGACAGCCGGCCGCTAGAGCGGTGGGTGCCGGGGGTGCGCGCCCTGCGCACCTACGAACGCGCCTCGCTGCGCCCGGACCTGGTCGCGGGGATCGTCCTGGCCGCGATCCTCGTCCCCCAGGGGATGGCCTACGCGCAGCTCGCCGGGCTGCCCGCGGTGACGGGGCTTTACACCACGATCGCGTGCCTGGTCGGGTACGCACTGTTCGGTCCCTCACGGGTGCTCGTGCTGGGCCCGGACTCCTCGATCTCGCCGCTGATCCTGGCCGCGATCACGCCACTGCTGGCGGGCGGCAGCGAGGGCACGGCGATCGCGCTGGCCGGGCTGCTGGCGATCCTCGTTGGTCTCACCGAGATCGGCCTCGGGTTGGGAAAACTCGGGTTCGTCGCCGACCTGCTCTCGAAGGAGGTCCAGGTCGGCTACATGAACGGGCTGGCGATCACGATCATCGTCGGGCAGCTGCCGAAGCTGTTCGGCTTCTCCACCAGCGCCGACTCCTTCCTGAAGGAGGTCAGGGTGTTCTTCGAAGGCCTCGACCAGACGAGCTCGACGACGTTGCTGGTGGGGCTCGCAGTGCTGGTGGGGCTGCTCGTGCTCCCGCGCCTAACCAGGCGCGTCCCGGCGGTGCTGGTGGCGGTCGTGGCGGCCACCGCCGTGTCCGCCCTGCTCGACCTCTCCAGTCACGGTGTCGACACCGTGGGGTCGCTCCCGCAGGGCGTGCCGTCGCCCAGCTTCCCCTGGACCAGCGCCAAAGACGTGGGGCCGCTGCTGGTGGCGGCCGTCGGGATCACGCTCGTGTCGCTGACCGACACGATCGCCACGGCCACCAGCTTCGCCGCCCGCCGGGGGGACGAGGTGCGGCCCAACCAGGAGATGATCGGAATGGGAGCCGCGAACCTGGCCGCCGGGCTGTTCCAGGGCTTCGCGGTCTCCACCAGCGGGTCGCGCACGGCGGTGGCCGAACAGTCGGGTGCCCGCAGCCAGCTCTCCAACCTCGTGGGGGCGGGCCTGGTGGCGGCGTTGCTGCTGTTCCTGAACTCGCTGCTGGCGGACCTGCCCCAGTGCGCCCTGGCGGCGATCGTGATCGTGGCCGCGCTGTCGCTGACGGACGTGGCGGTCCTGCGCCGCTACCTGGAGGTGCGCCGGAGCGCGTTCGCGGTCTCGCTGGTGGCGAGTGCCGGGGTGATCCTGCTGGGGGTGCTGCAGGGGATCGTCGTCGCGGTGGCGCTGGCGATCCTGTTGTTCTTCCGGCGCAACTGGTGGCCCCACGGGGCGGTGCTCGGACGGGTGGACGACGTCGAGGGGTGGCACGACCTGGGCGCCCACCCCGACGCCGAACAGCTCCCGGGCGTGGTGGTCTACCGCTGGGAGGCGCCCCTGTTCTTCGCCAATGCCGGTTCCTTCCGCGAACAGATCCGCAAGCTCGCGCGGGAGCGGGAACCGCGGTGGATCGTGCTGCAGTGCGAGGCCGTCACCGACGTCGACGTGAGCGCCGCGGAGATGCTCGAGCAGCTCGACAACGAGCTCAACGCGGAGGGGATCCACCTGGCGTTCGCCGAGCTCCGCACGCGCCTGCAGGAGCTGACGCTGCGCTACGGGCTGATGGAGACGCTCGACCGCGACCACTTCTACCCGACCCTCGAGGCCGCCCTGGTCGCCATCGCGAGCGAGCCCACCGAGCCGCGGCCGGAGGATCGCCCGGGCTAGTCTCAGGACCGGGATGTCCGAGGAGCTGACCGCCGCACGCCGGGGGGTTCTGGCGAAGTTCGCCGAGCAGTTGATGGTGGAACCCGGGAGCAAGGTCCACCTGCCAAGGGACCGCGACCCGTCCTCGACGGCGGGGGCGAAGAACAAGAAGCAGGGGCAGGAGCTGCTCGAAGAGGGGGTGCGGCTGCTGAGCCGCTACCAGGGAAGGCTTGCGGCCCAGGACACGTGGGGGGTGCTGGTGGTGATCCAGGCTCTCGACACCGCCGGCAAGGACGGCGCCATCCGCCACGTGATGAGCGGGGTGAACCCGCAGGGGGTGTCGGTCCACAGCTTCAAGGTCCCCTCTGCCGAGGAGCTCGCCCACGACTACCTGTGGCGCTACGCCGGCCGCCTGCCCAGAAGGGGCGAGATCGGGATCTTCAACCGCTCCCACTACGAGGAGGTCCTCGCGGTGCGCGTCCACAGCGAGTTCCTGCAGGCCCAGAGGCTCCCGCCACAGGAGCGAGGCCATGGCATCTGGAAGCGGCGCTTCCGGGAGATCAACAACTGGGAGCGCTACCTGTCCGACAACGGCCTGAAGGTCGTGAAGCTGTTCCTCAACATCTCCAAGGAGGAGCAGCGCCGGCGCCTGTTGCGGCGCATCGACCTGCCCGACCACAACTGGAAGTTCTCGCACGCGGACGTGGCGGAGCGGGCCTTCTGGGACGACTACCAGCAGGCCTTCTCCGAGGCCATCTCCCACACGAGCACCAGGTGGGCGCCGTGGTACGTGATCCCGGCCGACCACAAGTGGTACGCCCGCATCGCCACGGCGGCCGTGATCGTGGACACGCTGATCGAGCTCGACCCGCACTACCCGACCGTGGACGACGCCCAGAGGCAGGAGCTGGAGAAGGCCCGCAAGGACCTCGAAGCCCAGGCTCCGCCCGGAGCGTCGCCGGACCCGAACCTCTCCCACGAGGACGAATAGGGAGCTCGCCTTTCCGGGTAAGCTCGCGCGTCAGATG
>DATJOU010000327.1:0-8917 GCA_035506775.1 Solirubrobacteraceae bacterium
CGGCCCGCACGAGTCCGGCTGAGATGCGCCACGAGATCGAGCGACGGCCCTACGGTGTCGTCTACACCGAGCAGGCCGCCTTCAAGGACACCTACGGCGGGGCCGAGGGGATCGTGTTCCTCGAGTGCTACCAGCTGATCCCGAAGGGGATCCCGTCCGACACGGTGCTCGTCTTCAGCCACCCGGTGGGCGGGGGCGCCTACCTGCCGATGGTGACCGAGCTCGCCCGCTGCGGCAACCACGTGATCTACGCCAACAGCCGCTACCGCGGCAACGACTCGGGGCTGATCATGGAGAAGGTCGTGGTCGACCTGGCCGAGGCGATCCGCCACGCTCACGAGCGGCTCGGCTACCGGCGCTTCGTGCTCGGCGGTTGGAGCGGTGGGGGCCCGCTGTCGCTCTTCTACCAGCAGCAGGCCGTGAAGCCGAGCGTACGCGAGACCCCGGCCGGCGACCCGCCCGACCTCACAGCCCTGGAGCTGATCCCGGCGGAGGCGATGCTGCTGCTGGCCGCCCACCCGAGCCGCCACCGGGTGCTGTGCGACTGCATCGACCCGTCCGTGGTCGACGAGGGCGACCCCGACCGGCGCGACCCCGAGCTCGACCTGTACGCGCCCGACGGGCGCAACCGGCCGCCCTACGAGGATGCCTTCCTCGAGCGCTACCGCGCGGCCCAGGCTGCCCGCGTGCGGCGCATCACCGCCACCGTCAAGGATCGCCTGAGCTCGCTGCGGGAGCAGGGACGCCCCCACGAGGAGCACGCCTTCGTGGTCCACGGGACGCTCGCCGACCCGCGCGTGCTCGACCCCTCGCTGGACCCCAACGAACGCGTGCCGGGGATCTCGTTCCTCGGCGACCCGCGGGTGGTCAACAACAGCCCGATCGGGCTCGCCCGCTTCTGCAGCCTGCGCAGCTGGCTCTCGCAGTGGAGCATCGACGACGCCAACGCCGACGGGCTACGCGCCGCCGCCGACGTGGAGGTGCCGGCCCTGGTGGTCTCCAACGGCGCCGACAACGTGTGCACGCCGGGCTACTCCACGGCTCTGTTCCAGGCGCTCGCGAGCGAGGACAAGTCCGAGCTGAGGATCCCCGAAGCCAACCACTACTACATCGGCCCCGACCAGCGGGAGCACCTGCAGCGCTCGGCCGCGGCCTGCACGACGTGGCTGTCCGAGCGGGGCCTCGCACCGGCGGCGGCAGCGGCGTCGCGATGACCGTCGAGGGGCGCTCGCTCGACAGGGCTGGTAGCCGAGGGCTCAGCTGAGCGCTCAGCCGACGGCACGGGCGATCCGCGCGGACAGGGTGCGCAACTGCTCGAGCAACTCGGGCGGCTCGTCAACCTCGAAGTCGACGCCGATCATGGCGATCCGCAGCGCCAGCCAGCCGAGGTCGTCGTCGCCGGTCCTGAAGCGGCAGCAGCGGTCGTCGACCGGCTCGAGGGTGCCCCAGTGGGAGGGGACCCGCTCGCGGATCGAGTCGTAGCCCGCGCACAGGATGACGACCGCCTCGAAGCGGTTCGGCGCGTTGCTGATGCTCTGGGCGACGTAGGCGGCCGCGTCCCTGGCGGGGAGCGGGCGGGCGGCGAAGCGCGCCCCGGTGACGGCCGGGCGGGTGAGGCGGTCGAGCCGGAACGTGCGCCAGTCCTCGCGCCCACGGTCCCATGCGAGCAGGTACCAGCGGCGGCCGTGGTTGACGAGCGAGTGCGGCTCGACCTCGCGGCGGCTGGCGACCCCGTCGCGGCGTCGGTAGCCGAAGCGGACGGCTTCCAGGTCGCGGCAGGCGGCGGCCAGCACGGTCAGGTGCTGGGGGTCCACGGTCGGCCCCGCGATCGGGAGCGCGACCGTCGCCGACCCGAGTGCCCGTACGCGCCGGCGGAGGTGGCCGGGGAGCACCTGCTCGAGCTTCAGCAGCGCGCGTACGGCCGTCTCCTCGATTCCGGTCACCGACGCCCTCGTCGCGGTGCGCAGGCCGACCGCGATCGCGATCGCCTCCTCGTCGTCGAGCAGCAGGGGCGGCATCGCCGTGCCGGCCCGCAGGCGGTAGCCGCCCCCGGGACCGCTGAGCGAGTCCACCGGATATCCGAGCCGGCGCAGGCGGTCGACGTCGCGCCTGATCGTGCGACCGGACACCTCGAGTCGCCCAGCGAGCTCGTTGCCCGGCCATTCGCGGCGCCCCTGGAGCAGCGTCAGCAGCTCCAGCAGCCGGCTCGAGGTCTCGATCACCGGGCTGATGATCGCCGATATCTAGGACTGATCCTGACCTAAATCATCCATATCGTGCCGCGCGATCCCCATCCCCACACAAGGAGCGACTTCTGAGATGCCCGAACGAGACGGATACATCCCCGGCGTGCCCTGCTGGACCGACACCGGCCAGGCCGACCCCGGTGCGGCGGCCGAGTTCTACGGCGAGCTGTTCGGCTGGCAGCTGGAGGACGTGCTGCCGCCGGGTGCGGGGCCGTACTTCATGGCCCGCATCCGCGGAGGCGACGTGGCCGCGATCACCCAGCCCGAAGAGCACGGGGCGCCCGCCGACTGGCGTACCTACATACGGGTCGAACGCGCGGACGACACGGCCGAGCGGGTGCGGGCCGCCGGAGGGACGGTGGTAGCCGAGCCGTTCGACGTGGGCGAGGCGGGCCGGATGGCCGTGGTCGCCGACCCCGGCGGGGCCCGCTTCCGCGTCTGGGAGCCGCGGCGGCACCACGGCGCCGGCGTGGTCAACGAGCACGGGGCGGTCAACTTCAACACCCTCCACACCAGCGACCCCGAGCGGGCCAAGCCCTTCTACCGGGCGGTGTTCGGATGGGACACGCTCGAGCTCGGCCCGGGCATGACGATGTGGACCCAGCCCGGCTACGGAGACCATCTGGAAGCGAAAGCCCCCGGCCTGCGAGAGCAGATGGCCTCCCTCGGCGCCCCGCCCCGGTTCGAGGACGTGGTGGCGTCGATGGTCCCCTGCCAGGACGGCGAGCCGCCGCACTGGAGCGTCACGTTCGCGGTCGACGACGCCGATGCGACCGCCCAGCGGGCGGCTGAGCTCGGCGGCGAGGTGACCGTTGCGCCGTTCGATGCTCCGTGGGTCAGGACGACCGTCATCACCGACCCCCAGGGCGCGAGCTTCATGGCCAGCAAGTTCGTCCCCGAGAACAAGGACCTGCTGGCGGAGCCCGCGGTCTCACGGGCGGCCTAGCGGTCCAGCGCCGGAGCCGGGCAGGGCGGGGCGTCCCCCCCACGGCGCCCCGCCACGGCCCGAATAAACTCACCGCAGCCCCGAAAATCCGCACCCAGGAGCCGCCCGATGTCGACCTCCCCAAATGACTTCAACGCCGCCATCATCGATGAGTTCCGAGCCAACGAAGGTCGTGTCGGCGGCCAGTTCGACGGCCTCCCGATCCTGCTGCTGCACCACACCGGCGCCAGGTCGGGCACGCACTACGTCAACCCGCTCGCCTACCAGGCCGACGACGGGCGCTACGTGGTGTTCGCCTCCCGGGGCGGCTCCCCCGTGAACCCGGGCTGGTACCACAACCTCAAGGCCAACCCCGACATCACCATCGAGGTCGGGACCGAGACGATCCCGGTGCACGCCGAGGAAGCGCGCGGCGAGGAGCGAGAGCGCCTCTACCGCACCCAGGTCGAGCGGGTGCCGGTGTTCGCCGAATACGAACAGAAGTCGGGCGCCCGCACGATCCCGGTGATGGTGCTCGAACCCGTCGCCTCCGCCTAGGGCCGGCCGCCACCGCGGCAGCATCCCGCCGCGGGGCGCCCAGCGCTCACCCTTCCGCCGGCGGACCGTCCAGCACCACGGGCAGCGTCTTCAGCTGGTTGATGAAGGCCGAGCGGACGAACTCCGGACGGCCGTCGATCGCGATCCTCGGGAAGCGGGCCAGCGTCTCCTCGATCAGGATCCGCAACTCCAGTCGCGCGAGGGCGGTGCCGAGGCAGAAGTGCCTGCCGCCGGCCCCGAACGCCTGGTGCTCGGCCCCACGGCGAAGGTCGAACCGGTCCGGGTCCTCGTAGCGGCTCTCGTCGCGATTCGAGGACACGTACCACATCACCACCTTCTCGCCCTCCGGGATCGTCTGGCCACCGAGCTCGACCTCACACGTGGTGGTGCGGCGGAAGTGGGCGAAGGCGGGGAACATCCGCAGCGACTCCTCGACCGCGTCCGGAACCAGCGACGGGTCTTCGAGCAGAAGCCGGCGCTGCTCCTCGTCTTCCATCAGCGCGCGCATCCCGCTGCAGTAGGTCGCCTTGGTCGAGTCGTTGCCGGCGGCCATCAGCAGGAAGAAGCCCATCACGATCTCGTGTTCCTCGAGCCTCTCCCCTTCGACCTCGGCGTGGACGAGCACGCTCGTGAGGTCGTCGGTGGGGTGCTCCCGGCGCTCGGCGATCAGCTTCCCGCAGCGCTCGAAGATCTGGGGCACGAGCTCGCCCATGATGGCGTCGATGCCGTCGGGGTTGAGGTCTTCGTCCCCGCCCCCGAGCGTCGCGTTCATCAGCTCGGCCCAGATCACGTCTTCCGCCTCGGAGATGCCCATGAAGCTGCCGATCACGCGGGCGACCACGGGCTGGGCGACGTCGGTGACGAGGTCGCAGCGCTCGCGACCCTCGACCCGGTCGAGCACCTCCTTGACGATCTCGCGGATCCGCTCCTCGTGGGCGGCGATCCGCTTCGGCGTGAAGCCGGCCTGGAACAGTGCCTTGACGCGATCGTGCTTGGGCGGGTCCATGCCGATGAACATCGCCCGCGAGAGCTCGATCGGAAGCACGCTGGCGGCGGTGATGCCGCCCACTTCCGAGGAGTAGGTCTGCCAGTCGCGGCTGACCGTGTGGACGTCCTCGGCCCTGGTGACCGACCAGAAGCCGGGCTCGTCGGGGATGTCGCTGAAGAACTTGTCGGTGCGGTGGACCGGGCACTCCGCGCGCATGCGCTTGAACACCTCGTGGGGCGGGCCCTCCTCCCACAGCTCGTCCTCGGTCAGCTGGATGGAGTGGATGTCACGTCCGACGGTCGCCACTGAAACCTCCTATGTCCGGCGTCGATCGCTGCAGACACTACTAGAAGATTGGAGACTTCTCTATACTTTTTCCGCCGTGGCCGCAGTCGGGGAGATCAGCGCGGACGTCGCACCCGAGAACGGGCACGCGCGCCGCGTTCGGGCCACGAAGGAACGCATCCTCGCGGCGGCCAGCGAAGCGTTCGCCCGCGAGGGCTACGCCGCCACCACCGTGGAGGCGATCGCGCAGGGCGCCGGGACCGCGCCGGCTTCGGTCTACAACCACTTCGAGAGCAAGGCCGGGGTCGCCCAATCGCTGGCCGAGAACGCGCTGGCCGCACACGACAGGTACGTCGCCGCCGCATGGGTGCTCGAGGTCTCGCCGCTGGAACGGCTGATCGCCGCCGCCGGCGCGATCCTCGCCTTCGCGCTCGAGCGGCCGACCCTGTTCCAGGCGATGTCGCTCTCCTACCTGCGGCCCCTCGGCCTGTTTCCAGCCGACACCGTGGCGGCGGCCGCCATCCGGATCCGCCGCGAACAGCAGCTGGGGCAGGTGGTGACCAACATCGAAGAAGCGATCGACGCCGGGGAGCTCGCGGCGATGGACGTGCGGGCGACCGCGCGGTTCATCATGTCGGCGCTGGCCGGAGTCCTGACCCTGGCCGCACGGCCCGACGCCGACGCCGATCCGGTCGCGACCGCCGCCGCCGGGATCCGGACGATCATCAAAGGCGCTGCCGCCCCCGCCATCCTCACCCGCGAGGGACGCCTGCGGGCCCGCTACGAGCGGGCGCTCGAACGCAACGGCCTCCCGGCCCCTCGGGCGACCCCCGGCCGCTGACTCAGCGCGGAGCGCCGAGGCCGAGCGGGCCGAACTGGCGGCGCAGGAACAGGTAGGCGATCGCGCCCCCGATCAGCGGCACGATGAAACCGATCGCCTGGTACAGGACGACGGCCGCGATCGCGTCGGCGTGGTCGACGCCGAAGGCGATCAGCATGGCGGCCATGCCGGTCACGGCACCGAGGTTCGCCGGCAGCGGGATCGAGCCGCCGAGACCCCCGATCAGGTAGCTCATCGCCACGACCGCGAAGGCCGGGACCGGATGGGCGTCGATCGCCAGGAAGGCGCCCTGCAGGACGAGCATGTCGAACCCGAGGTAGGCGATCGCGCCCAGCACGATCCTGCCGCTGCCGCGGTGGCGGAGCATCTGCCCGGTGTTCTGGACGGCCAGCGCCAGGGTCGAGATCGCGCTCGCGAGTTTCGGCCGCGGCGCGGACAGCCGGGGGGCGAGGCGCTCGGCCTCGCGCGCCACCCACAGCGCGAGCGCGAGCGCGCCGGCGACGAGCAGCGCCGGCAGTAGCGTCAGGGCGAGACTGGGCGATCCGGCGAACACGCCGAGGGCGAGGCCGAGGCCGAACCCGACCACCGCCAGCGCATCGACGGCGGTGTTGAGGAACATCAGCGTGAACTGGCGTTCGCCGACGCGGGTCATGGGCATCCCCAGGCGGTGGAGCATCCACGCCCCCACCCCCATGCTGCCGAGCGTCCCACCGGGCACCACCATCCCACCTCCGAGCTGGGCCCAGGCCACGCGGGCCCCGAGGTGGCGCCCGCGGCCGTCAGCGCTCAGGAGGTCGTCCGGGTCGAGGATCCCCCGCCACGAGACCACGTATCCGCACTCCGAGACCGTCTCCACGACCATCGCGCCGGCGATCCACGTCGCACTCACGCCCTGGAGGTCTTCGAGCGCCTGCTCGAGCCCGGGCACGAGCTTCAAGAGCAGGTATGCGAATACGAGGAAGCCGATCAGCTGCAGCGCCCTGCCGCGCAGCCGCCGCCGCGCTTCGCGCAGCACGCGGTGGCTGCGCAGGAAGTGCGGCCGGCCGGCATCCGTACCGCTCTTGCCGGTGCCGACCGCCACCGGCCAAGCTTGGCAGGCGGTTCAGACCGCCCCGCGACCCGCGCCGCTCAGATCGACGACGCGCGCGTCCTCCCGGACAGGTCTAGTCCCCGCCGGCTCGCGTAGTCGGACACGACCCGGCTCAGCAGCCGCGTGAGCGTCCGGCGCTGGGCGGGCGAGAGGCCGTCGAGCAGCCCCTCGACGTCGGCGTCGAACGCACCGGTGGCCGCGGCGGCGAGCGATCGCCCCTCGCCGGTGAGCGTTACCTGCACAGAGCGCCTGTCGGCCGTGGAGGGGATCCGCGTGACGAGCCCGCGCTGTTCGGCCCGGTCGACGAGCCCGGTGACGCTCGACTTGTCCAGCTCGAGCAGCTTCGCCAGCTCGTTCATCGACGGTGTCCTATCCCTCAACACCCCGAGCAGCCGCGTCTGGATGATCGAGACACCGTTCTCGGAGGCCCGACGCCCCAGCGTGGCGAGCACCACGAACGAGACCTGGGCCAGCGCGTCGGCATCGCTCAGCTCCGGGCCGCCGGCCACCGCGTCCGATCGGGGAGCATGCCTGGACGCCATCCCGCCACTGTACTTGAATTAGTACGTCTCACCAACTATCTTCGTTGGTACGTACCACCAACCAACTGCGTCGGGCGAGCGGAAGGGATACAGGCATGGCGATCATGAAAGCGGCGGTGGTGACGTCGTTCGGCGAGCCGCCCCACTACGGGCCGCTCGAGGTTCCCCGGCCCACGACGGAGGACGAGCTGCTCGTGGACGTGCTCGCGGTCGGGTTGCATCCACGGGTCCGCACCGGCGCCGCCGGAGCCCACTACACGAGCACCGGCCGTCTCCCGATGGTCCCGGGGATCGACGCCGTCGGGCGTCGCGACGACGGCACCCACATCTACTTCGCCGTGGACGACGGGGTGACGGGCACGATGGCCGAGAAGGCGGTGGCCGACCGCCGCAGGTCGATCGAGCTCCCCGCCGGCGTCGACGTCGCCAAGGTCGCCGCCGCGATGAACCCCGCGATGTCCTCGTGGGTGGCCCTGCGGCGGCGGGTGCCGATCGAGCCGGGCCAGGCCGTGCTCGTGCTCGGTGCGACCGGCAACGCGGGGGCGATGGCGGTGCAGGTGGCCAAGCGGCTCGGGGCCGGACGCGTGGTCGCGGCGGGACGCAACGCCGAACGGCTCGGCGCCCTCCCGGACGCCGGCGCCGACGAGACCGTCCGGCTGAGCGCTGACCCCGAGCACAGCTCGGCGGCCCTCGCCGCCGCCGCGGCCGAGGTCGACATCGTGGTCGACTACCTCTGGGGGCCACCGGCCCAGCACGCGATCCCCGCGCTGCTCACGGCCCGGGGGGACCGCAGCCGGGCGCTCGACTGGATCCAGATCGGGGCGATCGCGGGCCCGACGATCGAGCTGCCGTCGGTGGCCCTGCGCTCGGCCAACCTCCGTCTCCAGGGCTCGGGCCAGGGATCGGTGTCGGGGGCGGCTTACCTGGCCGAGCTCCCGTCGCTCGTGGCCGAGCTCGACGCCGGGCGGATCGCCGTCAACCCCGTCGCCCGGCCCCTGGCCGACGTCGAAGCCGCCTGGCTGGAACCGGACCGGCCCGGGGAACGGACCGTGCTGCTGCCCTGAGGCGACAGCCCCCCGGTTACGGCCACATCGCCAGATAGCGTCCCGGCCCGAGGCGCACAGGCCATGTCAAGCCGTTGGGAGACGAGCCGTACCGAGGCGTTCAGCGACGGCGTGTTCGCGATCGCGATCACGCTGCTGGTGCTCGACCTCGGCGTGCCGTCGAGCGAGCTGGGCCACCTCGGCCACGGCATCCTGCACGAGTGGCCGGCCTACCTGGGCTACGTGACGAGCTTCGTCACCATCGGCGGCATCTGGCTGTCGCACCACGGCATCTTCCGCAGGCTCAGGTTCGTCGACAGCCGGGTGATGCGCCTCAACCTGTTGCTGCTGCTGTTCGTCTCCTTCCTCCCCTACCCCACCCGCCTGATGGCCGAGGCG
>DATJOU010000328.1:0-4463 GCA_035506775.1 Solirubrobacteraceae bacterium
GTGCACCGCCAGGCTGGCGATCGAGCCCGGCGCCAGGATCAGCTGGTGGCGGTGGGTCGGCCCGCAGGGAGACGTGCTCGGGCTCGACCGCTTCGGCGCCTCGGCACCGGGTACGAAGGTCCTGGAGGAGCTCGGCTTCACGGCTTCCAACATCGCCGAGCGTGCGCGGGCGCTGCTCGCGCAGGACGACCACTGACAAGGAGGCTCCTCGAGATGGCCAATCCCAACGACGGCCCACTGCAGCGACTGAGCGCCCTCGGCCAGAGCGTGTGGCTCGACTACCTCTCCCGCGAGAACACCCGCGGGGGGCATCTGCAGGAGCTGATCGACGAGTACGCGGTCGTCGGCACCACCTCCAACCCCACGATCTTCCAGAAGGCGATGAGCGAGGGCAACGCCTACGACGAGCAGATCCACCAGCTCGCCGACCGAGGCTGTGATGCGTCGCAGACCTTCTGGGCGCTGGCCGAAGAGGACGTCGGTGAGGCCTGCGACGTGTTCCGCGGGATCTGGGACCGCGGCGTGGGCCGCGACGGCTACGTGTCGATCGAGGTCGACCCGCGGCTGGCCTACGACACGCTGGAGACCTACGAGGAGGCGATCCGCCTGCACGAGGCGATCGACCGTCCCAACCTGCTGGTGAAGATCCCCGCCACCAAGCCGGGCCTCGGCGCGATCGAGGACGTGGTCGCCAAGGGCCGCTCGGTGAACATCACGCTGATCTTCTCCCTGCGTCGCTACGCGGAGGTGGCCGAGTGCTACCTGCGCGGTCTCGAGCGGCTCGTGGCCGAGGGTGGGGACCCCTCGAAGGTGGCTTCCGTGGCCAGCTTCTTCGTCTCCCGGATCGACACCGAGGCCGACCGCCGGCTGCAGGAGATGGGCGCCGAAGAGCGCCTACGGGGAAAGCTCGCGATCGCCAACGCGCGGCTCGCCTACGCCCACTACCTGGACACCTTCACCGGCGAGCGGTGGGAGTACCTGGCCTCCAAGGGCGCCACCCCCCAGCGGGTGCTGTGGGCCTCCACCTCGACCAAGAACCCCGCCTACCCGGACACCATGTACGTCGACGAGCTGATCGGCCCCGACACCGTCAACACGATGCCCGAGGAGACGATCATCGCCTTCCAGGACCACGGCACCCCACAGCCGCGGCTGCAGGCCGGGCTGGCGGAAGCCGACCGCGTGTTCGCCGAGCTCGAGGAGATCGGGCTCGACTACACCGACGTGACCGACACCCTCGAGCGCGAGGGCGTCGAAAAATTCGCCGCCTCCTTCGATGAGCTGATCGCCTCCTTGGAGGACAAGCGCAAGGCGCTGGCCGTCGCCTAGCCGCAGCGGCGGACCCGCGGCTACAGGCGGGCCGTGTCGCGGCGGTAGGCGCGACGGGCGAGGACGGTGAAAAGGACCGTCCAGCCGATCACCACCAGCCACCCTTTCGCGTCCCAGGCTTTGCCACCGAGGGCCACGTGGCTGGCCTGCACGAGCCAGTAGGAGGGGATGAACTGGGCGATCGAGTACAGCACGCTGCCGGAGGTCAGCGGGAACCAGGTTCCGCCGACGAACGCCAGCAGTGCCACACCGCCTCCCAGCGCAGGGCCGATCGAGTCGGGCGTCAGCAGGTGCCCGAGCAGGATCCCCAGGGCCGCGAAGGGAGCCAGGCCGATCACGATCAGGAGCGTCATCTGCAGCCACTTGTCGGCCGCCAGGGAGACTCCCAGCGAGGCCCCGCACACGTACAGCACGACCATGCTCAGCAGCGCCATCAGGTAGGCGGTCCCGACCTTGGCGCGGAAGTAGGACCGAGGCGAGAGGGGGCTGATCCGTAGCTGGCGGGTCCAGCCCGCCGCCCGCTCGGTCGCGATTCGCGCCCCGCTGGAGAGCATCGCGCTCATCGTCCCGAACGCGACCATTCCGACCATGTAGTAGAGCGGCGCCGAGATCCCGCTGCCGAGCAGGTTGTGGTTGTTGCGCTGTGGTCCGGCGATCAGGAAGTAGAGCACCACGGGGAAGCCCAGCGAGAGGACGAAGAAGCGGCGGTTGCGGACCGTCCGCAGCAGCTCGAAGCGGGTGTAGAGGAGCGCGTTCACGAGGACTCCGCGGCGGTCAGCTCGAGGAAGGCCTCCTCCAGCCCGGCGGCGGCGATCTCGATGTCGGTGGCCTGCGGGAAGCGCTCCAGCAGCGCCCGGATGGCAGCGTCGGAGTCGGCGCAGCTGAGCACGATCGCCTCGCCGTGGCGGTCGGCGGCGCTCACCCCGGGCAGGCCCCCGAGGTCCACGAGCTCCGCCTCGGGGAGGGTCGCCCGGATCGTGCGCACGCCGACCATCGCCTTGATGCGGGTGGGCGGCCCGTCGGCCACGATCCGCCCGGCTGCCATCAGCACGGCGCGGTCGGCGTAGTCGTCGGCCTCCTCCAGGTAGTGGGTCGCGAACAGGATCGTCTTGCCGCGCGCGGCAAGCTCGCGCATCGTCTCCCAGAACGAGCGCCGCCCCTCGACGTCCATCGCCACGGTGGGCTCGTCGAGGATCAGCAGTTGCGGGTTGCTGACGAGTGCGACCGCGAAGCGGACCCGCTGGGTCTGCCCGCCGGAGAGCTTCTGGGTGCGCTGCGAGGCGGTCTCCTGCAGGCCGGTGAGCATGAGCGCCTCGTCGACGTCCAGCGCCTTCGGATACAGCGAGGCGACCATCCCGATGAGCTCTCGCACCGACAGGTCGCGGATCAGGCCCCCGCTCTGGAGCATCGCTCCCACCAGTCCCGCGGCGATCGCCTCTTCGGGCGCTCCCCCGAACACCGACACAGCCCCGCCGTCGGGGCGCAGCAGCCCCAGGATCATGTCGATCGTGGTCGACTTGCCGGCCCCGTTCGGGCCCAGCAGGGCCACCGTTTCGCCGGTCGCGACGTCGAGGTCGATCCCGCGCACGGCTTCGATCGACCCATAGCGCTTGCTCAACTCGCGAGCTTCGATGGCGGCGGACGTCTGCAACGGGCTAGGACCCGAATGCAAGCAGGTCCGAACGCCGGATCCGGAGTTAGAGGTAGGGGTCGGGTACCAGTACCCGGATCGTCAGCGGACCCGAGGGGAAGGCTTCGGCGGGGACCGTGAAGACCGTGTAGCGGTGCCCCTGATAGGCGTACGTGCCGCTCGCGGGGATCGGCGAGGTGATCGGCCCGAGGCTGTTCTTGACCACCTTGCCGCCCATGCTCATCACCACGTGCACCCCGGCGAGCCGCTCGGCCAGGCGCTTGTAGCCCTCGTCGTCCTGGATCGAGAGCTCCAGTTCCCCGATCCGGCGGCCGTTCAGCGTCAGCGGGGCGCGCAGCGGGGCGAGCACGTACGGTCCGCCGACGTCGGCCAGCAGGGCGCCTCCGGTGCTCACCCGCAGGCGCACCACGTGCTTGTGCAGCAGGATGTCGATCGCCTTGCGGGTGGCTTCGGGGTTGCGGGCCGCCACCGCTTCCAGCAGCGGCTTGTAGGCCTGCACGCGCTGGACCTGCAGCCGCGCCCGCGGTCCGCCCTCGCCCCTGTAGATCAGCATCGCCACCCCCCTCAGGGTGCGGGCGACCGTCTCTTCGCGGGTGGCGCCGCACACGGGAGCAAGCGAGTGGCGCGTGCGGAACGCCTCCACCGTGGCCGTCCCGGAGGGGTAGGCCGCGACCGGGAGGGCGACGTACTCGTAAGGCACACCGCCCTGGGTCATCTCCCCGACGCCGTGCAGTTCGTGCGCGCCGAAGGTGGTGGAGCCGGACCGCACCTTCCCGCCTGCCCGCACGGCGACTTCGCCGTACGTG
The DNA here is from genome assembly GCA_035506775.1 of Solirubrobacteraceae bacterium. Classification (GTDB taxonomy): domain Bacteria; phylum Actinomycetota; class Thermoleophilia; order Solirubrobacterales; family Solirubrobacteraceae; genus Palsa-744. Next base: position 3,787 of record DATJOU010000328.1, read on the forward strand.
ATGCCCTTGGCCTCGCTCTCGAAGGTGTGGTCGCTGAACAGGGTCGCCAGGTAGGTGCCGATCACCTTTCCGCCGGAGTCCTTGATCTGTCCCTCGAGCGGGGCGATCGCCGGTTCGCCGACGTCCGCCAGCACCCTTCCGCCACGCTCCACGGTTAGGTGCGTCATGTGTTTGGTGGCCAGCAGGTGGGCCGCGGCCGCCTGGGCGCCGGAGGCGTCCCCGCTTGCAACCGCCTGGTGCAGCGGCTGGTTTCTGTTGATCAGGTCCCGGGCGGCGAGCACTTCTTCGCTGAAGACCCCCTCGTTGTAGATCCGCTGCAGCACGCGCCCGAGCGTGGTCAGCACGACCGCCGGGCAGTCCGCTCCGCTCGGAGGGGCGATCGGCGTCAGCAGCCTGGCGGGCACCGCCGCCGGCGCCGGGCTGCCGGCCACCGGATCGCCGGATCCGCTCGAGCCGCAGGCGGCCAGCGCGGCGAGGATCACCGCGATGGCCACCAGTGTCACCGCAGTACGCACGCTCGCCACGACGTCCAGACTGTAGCCCGCGACTAAGCGTCGGGTTAACCAACCGTCGGGCAAGGGTCACGGGGGGCCCCGTGTTCGGATAACGTCGCGCGCGTGCCGACGGTCCTCATCACGGGCGCCTCCACCGGGATCGGCCGCGCCACGGCGCTGCGC
>DATJOU010000329.1:0-5808 GCA_035506775.1 Solirubrobacteraceae bacterium
CCTCAGGGATGTGGCAGTGGCCCGCGACCGCGAGGGGGCGAACGCCGCGAGCCGCCAAGTAGGCGTGCTCAGCGAGAACGTCCGGCCCGGGAAGGGCGTCCGGCATGGCCCAATCGGGGTTCGACCTCATCCTCACAGCCCCTCCCTATCCCGGGCGTGGTTTGTCAACGCACACATCCCCCTTTGAGAGGAAAGGCAAGCCCGACGACGAAGCCCCCCGTGCGATCGACGAGCAGCGGGCACGCACCCGAGCCCACGTCCATCCCACAGAGCGAGGGAGAACGAACATGCCAGACAGCCTCAGCCGGTACGCCCCCCTGACCGGACTCGCCGGAGTCGTCCTGTTCGTGGTCGGCGTGTTCACCGGCAGCGAACCTCCGAGTGCGAGCTCCTCCCAGGTGAAGGTGATCCACTACTACGCGGCCCACCGCTCGAGCGTCGAGACGACGAGCGTCCTGATCGCGATCAGCCTCGTGCTGCTGATGATGTTCGCCGCCAGCCTGCGCGCCTACCTGCGCCGGACCGAGTCCGCCGAGGGGGTGGCGTCGCTCGTGCTCGCCGGCCTGACCATCACCGCCACGGCCGGCCTGCTCGCGACCGCGATCGAATACTCCCTCGCCCACAACCTGCTCGTGTTCACGGCCCCCGGGGTCCAGGCCCTGAACGTGATCGCCCAGGAAGTGGTCCTGCCGATCCTCGCCGGCGTGTTCCTGACGGCCCTGGCGGCCTTCCTTGCGGCGATCGTCCGGGGGGCCGCGCTACCTCGCTGGCTGGGGTGGCTGGCGCTCCTGGTCGCCGTCCTCTCGGCGATCACCCCACTCGGCTTCGTGGGCTTCCTCGCCTTCATCGTGTGGGTGGCGGCTACGAGCATCGTGATGTTCATGCGGACCGATGCCGCGGCGGGCGACGGTGCCCGGCCCGCGACCGGGCCCGCGCCGGCGCAGTCCGCTTGAGGGGCCGGCTCCGAACACCGGCGCCGGCACGGAGCCGGGCTGTCCCTCGCCGACCTCCTCCACGCGGCCCGGGGAGTCGCTCCACGGGCGCAGGCGAAACCGCATCTCCAGCTCGATCCCGCCGCCCGCGCCGCTGCGGATCGCCAGCTCCTCGCAGCTTTCGTCGATCACCGTGAGCCCGAGCCCGAGCCCCGGGCTGGCGAGGGCGCGCCCGATCCCGCAGCCTTTGTCGGCCACGAAGATCGTCAGCTCCCCCGCGCCGGCGACACCACGCACGTGGATCTGGCGGCTGCCATCCTCGGGGGCGGGGTCCGCCCGGGAACCGTCGCCGTCGGCGTCGCGGTGCGAGTAGGCGTGGACGACCGCGTTCGTGACCGCCTCGGAGACGGCCAGGCAGATCCGGTACAGGTCGGGGCCGTTGGCCCCTTCGGTGGCCGCCCAGCGGGCGGCGGAGTGGCGGGCAGCCGGGACTGCCCCGGGGAGGGCGTCGAGGTGAAGATCGAGGTCGGCGGGGCGGCTTCGCTTACTCGCAACCTCGCCGTTCATGGCTCCGGCTCCGTCGCCAGACATCTAAAGCCTAGGTACCCGTGAAGGTCTGATCGCAAACCCATTTGCGGCCGGCTCGCACGCACGCTCGGCGGGCCCCGGCGGCTGCGTTCAGACGCCCGCTACCGGGGCCGAGGCGGCGGTGGTCAGGCGGTCGAGCTGGGAGAGGCTCACGGCCCGCATGTCCTCGCCGCGGGCAGCGGCCCGGTGCCAGGCCACGAGCAGCTCCAGGGACTGCTCGAGCGTCAGCGGGGGGACCCATCCGAGCTCCCGTTCGGAGGCGGTCGAGTCGATCGCCAGGTAGGAGGCCTCGGGGGGCGCGGGACGGCCGTCGGGCTCCCAGCGGAGCGCTCCCCCCCACAGCCTCGAGAGCTCCTCCACCACCCATTCCACGCTCCTGGCCCCCTCGCGGGGAGGGCCGAAGTTCCAGGCCCCCGACGGACACGATCCGTCCCACAGCCGCTCGGCGAGGAGCAGGTATCCCGAAAGGGCGCCCACCACGTGCTGCCACGGACGGACCGCGGACGGGTTCCTGACCAGCAGTGGCGCGTCGGCCTCCACCGCGCGGACGGCGTCGGCCAGCAGCCGGTCCTCGCCCCAGTCCCCCCCGCCGATCACGTTGCCCGCCCGGGCGCTCGCCAGCGCCGGCGTTCCCGGATCGGCAAAGAACGAGCGCCGGTAGGCCGCGGTCACCAGCTCGGCACAGGCCTTCGAGCTCGAGTACGGGTCGCGGCCGCCGAGCGGGTCGGACTCGACGAACCCCTCGCCGGTGGGGCCGTCTTCGTTGGCGTAGCACTTGTCCGAGGTCACGACCACCGCCGCCCGCACCTGGGGACCGCCGAGACGGATCGCCTCGAGCACGTTGACGGTGCCCATCACGTTCACCTCGTAGGTCATCGCCGGCTCGAGCAGCGAGCGCCTGACCATCGGCTGGGCCGCGAGGTGGAACACGACCTCGGGCCGCTCGGCCCGGACCACCTCGAGCACCGCCTGCGCATCGCGGATGTCGGCGGCGTGTTGTGTCATGTGGTCCCCCACACGGGCCAGCTCGAACAGCGACGGCCGCGTGGGGGCGCCCGGGGCGAGCCCGACCACATGAGCACCGAGCGACTGAAGCCACAGCGACAGCCACGCACCCTTGAAGCCGGTGTGACCCGTGACGAGGACGCGTCGCGCGCGCCAGAGATTGCCGTCGATCAGCACGAGGGCGGCTATCTTCACGCAATCGGAGCGACTTCGGCCCGCCCATCCGCCACCCAGGCACCCCCGCCCCCTCCGCCGCGGGCGGAGATCCTCGGCATCCCGCTCGCGGTCAGCGACTACGACCGTGTGATCTCCTGGATGCAGGGGATGGTGAGGGCCGACGCCCGCGGGTACCTCACCGCCGCCGCCGTCAACCTGGTGATGTCCGCCCGCGAGGACCCCGACACCCGTGCCGCGGTCAGCGGGGCGACGCTGGCGGTCCCCGACGGGATGCCGCTGGTGTGGGCCCTGAGGGCGCTCGGACACCGGGAGGCCACGCGCGTCTACGGGCCCGAGCTGATGGCGCGCTTCTGCGCACGGGCGGCCGCCTCGGGCACGCCCGTCTACCTCTACGGCGGCCGCACCCCCGAGGCGCTCGAGCTGCTGCGTAGGCGGTTGCGGGCGCGCTTCCCCGGGCTGGCGATCGCAGGCGGGTACTCGCCCCCGTTCCGCGAGCCGACCCCCTCCGAGCAGCAGGAGATCGCACGTGAGATCAACTCCACCGGAGCCCAGGTCGTGTGGGTGGGGATCGGACAGCCAAAGCAGGAGCGGTGGATGGCGATGATGCGCCCGCGGCTGGAGGCGCCTCTGCTGGTGGGGGTGGGGGCCGCCTTCGACTTCCACGCCGGACTCGTCCCCCAGGCGCCGGCGTGGATGCAGCGCAGCGGGCTGGAGTGGAGCTACCGGCTGTGGCAGGAGCCGCGCCGGCTGTGGCGTCGGTACGCGCGTTACAACCCGCTGTTCGTGGGGGGCTTCGCGCGGCAATATCTCGCACACGCGCTCTCGCGCCCGCGGGCCGGGCGTCGATAGTCTCCTCTGCGGATGGCAGCTTCCAACAGCAGTGCCGAGGTCGCCGTCGTCGGTCTGGGCAGGGTCGGGTTGCCGCTGGCGCTGAGCTTCGCCGACCGCGGCCTGAAGACGATCGGGGTGGACCGCGACCCGCGGGTGCTGGAGTCCCTGCGGGAGGGGCGGATGCCGTTCTCCGAGCCGGACGCCCAGGAGGTCCTCGAGCGTGTTCGCGAGGCCGGCTCGCTGACGCTCACCGAGCGCGTCGCCGACGCCGCCGGGGGCGACCAGATCGTGCTCACGCTCGGCACCCCCTCCTTCTCCCACATCGAGATCGACATGCGCGACATCCGCTCGGCGCTCGACGACCTCCTGGGGGTGCTGCGGCCCGGGCACTCGCTGATCCTGCGCTCGACGATCGCCCCCGGGACGACCGACTTCGTGGCCGGCTACCTGGCCAAGCACCGCGGCTTCGCCGTCGGGGAGGAGGTGTTCGTGGCCCATGCTCCGGAGCGGATCGCGGCCGGGCGGTTCCTGGAGGAGATCGACACGCTCCCGTGCATCATCGGCGGGGTGGGGGAGCGCTCGGGTGAGGTCGCAGCGGGGCTGTTCGGGGTGTTCGACGCCCCGATCGTGCAGACCACCCCGGTCCAGGCCGAGCTGGCGAAGATCTGGACCAACATCCTGCGCTACACCCAGTTCGCGCTTCCGAACCTGCTGATGATGGACTGCGAGCGCCACCGGGCGAACGTGTTCGAGGTGATCGACCTGATCAACCGCGACTACCCCCGGGGCGGGATCGCCCAGCCGGGGCTGACGGCGGGGACCTGCCTGCGCAAGGACTTCGCCTTCTCCGAGGAGCGCTCGGCGGCCCCGGGGATGCTGCTGGCCGTGTCCCGTGTGAACGAGTCCGTGCCGCTGTTCCTGCTCGAAGGGGCCAAGCGCAGGCTGGGCACCCTCGCCGACCGGCGGGTGGCCGTCCTCGGGCTGGCGTTCAAGGCCGACACCGACGACGAGCGGGACTCGCTGGCCCACAAGCTGATCCGCCTGGCCGAGCGGGAGCTGGCGGACGTCGTCGTCCACGACCCGCTGGTGGCGACCCCGACGGCCTCGCTCGAGGAGGCCGTGAGGGGAGCCGACGTGGTGGTGATGGCCACCAACCACTCCCGCTTCTGCACCCCCGCGACGCTGGCGAGGATCGCGTCCTGCGCATCGCCGGAATGCCTGGTGGTGGATCCCTGGAACTGCTGGGGGGCAGGACAGGTGTTCGCCTACGCCTCCGAGCTCGTGGCACTCGGCGTCGGCGGGTGAGCAGGGTCCTGGTCACAGGCGGGGCCGGCACGATCGGCTCGGCCGTCGTGAGGCACCTGCTGGCCGACCCCACCTACGAGGTGCGGGTCTCCGACCAGCGCCCGGCGCCCCAGTGGATGCGCGAAGGGTGCGAGGTCCACACCGGCGACCTGCGCCTCCCCGAGCAGGCCAGGGAAGCCATGAGCGGGTGCTCCCACGTGGTCCACCTGGCCGCCATCGTCGGGGGCATCGCCAACTTCCACCGCCTCCCCTACACCCTCACCGACGTCAACAACGCCCTCTACAACGCGGTCTTCGGAACCGCCGTCGCCCTCGAAGTGGAGCGCCTGGTGTACGTGTCCTCCTCGATGGTGTTCGAGCGGGCCGAGCTGTTCCCGACCCCCGAGGACTACCTCCCGAGCTGTCCCGTCCCCCGCTCCGCCTACGGGTACTCGAAGCTCACCGGGGAGGTCTACTGCCGGGCCGCCCACGAGGAGCATGACCTCCCCTTCACGATCGTGCGCCCCTTCAACGCCTACGGCCCGGGGGAGCTCCCGGACGCCGAACCGGGGATCGCCCACGCGGTCCCGGACCTGATCAACAAGGTCCTCTCCGGGCAGCGTCCGCTGCAGATATTCGGCAGCGGTGAGCAGACCCGCACGCTCACCCACGTGGACGACATCGCCGAGGGGCTGATCTGCGCGATGAGCTCTCCGAAGGGACTGAACGAGGACTTCAACATCTCCGCCTCCCGCGAGCTCACCGTGGCCGAGATCGCGGCGATCGTGTGGGAGGCCTGCGGAGAGGACCCCGAGGAGCTCGAGTTCGAGCACCTTCCCACCTTCGAGGTGGACGTCCAGCGGCGCTGGCCCTCGGTGGAGAAGGCCAAGAAGCTGCTCCACTGGGAGGCCCGGATCGAGCCCGACGAGGGGATCGCGGCGACCGTGGGCTGGCTCCGGGGTCTGACACAGCCCATCGCCGGCGGACGCTA
>DATJOU010000330.1:0-7426 GCA_035506775.1 Solirubrobacteraceae bacterium
GGCTGGTTCCTGGGTCACTGGATAGGCACCAAGATCAGCGGTCAGAACCTCGCCTACTACTCCGAAGAGGCGGGCGAAAACGACGTCGCGATCATGCTCGGCTACACGCTCGGCGTGGTCGGCTTCCTGATCGGGCTCGGCTTCGCCAACTATCCCGTGCGGCGGCTGCTCGGCAACCAGCCGACGCTCGCCGAGCGGGAGTCCGACGAGCACGGGCTGCTGCGTTACTTCAGCCTCTGCACCGACCACAAGGTGGTCGCCAAGCAGTACATGGTGGGCATCGGGTTCTTCTTCTTCATCGGCGGGCTGAACGCGATGCTGATACGCACCGAGCTGCTCCAGCCCAACACCCATGTCTTCGGAGCGAACCAGTACCTCACGCTGGTCGGGATGCACGGTTCGATGATGATGGGCATCTTCACCTCGGGAGTGCTGGGGCCGTTCGCCAACTGGCTGGTCCCGATCATGATCGGCTCCCGCCGGATGGCCTTCCCCCGCATCGAGTCGCTCACCTTCTGGCTGCTGATGGCGGCCGGCGTGATCCTGATAACGACCATCTTCTTCGGCGGCTTCCAGACCGGTTGGACCGGCTACCAGCCGCTCGGCGCCCAGGGCACGGCGGGCTACGACGCCTACATCGGCTTCTTCGCGCTGGTGGGCCTGTCGATGACGCTGCTCGGCTTCAACCTGATCGCGACCATCGTGACGATGCGGGCTCCGGGCATGACGTGGTCGCGCCTTCCGATCTTCGTGTGGTCGGTGCTCGCGACCTCCGGGCTGATGGTGCTGGCGGCGCCGACCCTGATCGCCACGCTGCTGATGGCGGCGATGGACCGCACCGTGCAGACGGCGTTCTTCATCCCCGGCCAGGGCGGGAGCGCGTACCTGTTCCAGAACCTCTTCTGGGTGTTCGGCCATCCCGAGGTCTACGTGCTGGCCCTGCCCGGCTTCGGAATCGTGCTCGAGCTGCTGCCGGTGTTCACGCGCAAACCGCTGTGGGGCTACCGGCTCGCGGTCGCCGGGATGCTCGGCGTCGGGATCCTGAGCTTCTTCGTGTGGCAGCACCACCTGTTCGTATCCGGCATCAACGCCGACCTACGCCCGTTCTTCTCGTTCTCCACCGAGCTCATCTCGATTCCGACGGGCTTCATCTTCCTGTGCGCGCTCGGCACCCTCTGGCGGGGCCGCGTGCGCCTGACCGTGCCGATGCTGTTCTGCCTGGCATGGGGGTTCAACTTCCTCTGGGGCGGGGTCTCGGGTGTGTTCCTGTCGGACGTGCCGAGCGACGTGACCACCCACGGCAGCTTCTTCGTGATGGCCCACTTCCACTACACGATCATGGGCGGGCTGATCTTCGCCTTCTTCGCCGCCGTCTACTACTGGGTCCCGAAGATGTACGGGTACAAGTTCAACGAGCGCCTGGCGAAAGTGCACTTCTGGGTCATGTTCATAGCCTTCAACTCGACCTTCGCGCCGCTGTTCGCGCTCGGCTTCCTGGGGATGCCGCGGCGGGTTGTCACCTACGCGACGAACCTGCAGGGGCTCAACGTCTGGGTGAGCGTCTCGGCATACGTGCTCGGGCTCTCGCTGCTCGTGTTCCTGTTCAACGCGGTGTGGTCGCTGGTCTTCAAGCGCGAGCCGGCCGAGCAGAACCCCTGGCAGTCGAAGTCGATCGAGTGGACGCTGCCGACGCCGGTCCCGCTGCACGACTTCGAGCACCTCCCCGTGTTCGACGGAGACCCGTATCCCTATGGCGACGAACGCACGCCGGTGCCGGCGGTCGCGCCGGCCGGGGGAGGTGTGTAGGCGATGGAGGCATCAGCCCCCCTCGACCGGCACGTCGAGGCCGAGCCCCCCGACTGGCAGCCGAACGCGCTGCGGCTCGGCGGGCGGCTGCTGTGCGGGTCGATCACGTTCTTCTTCGTGTCCTTCCTGTTCGCCTACTTCTACCTGCTCGCCCTCAACACCAATGGTCATTTCAGGATCGGCTCCACACATCCGCCGGTCGGTTGGGGAACGGCGATCGCCGGCCTGTACCTGTTCAGCGCGATCGTCTACCGATTGGCCTCCCGGCGTCCGTTCGGGGACGTGCTGCCGGCCGGGATCGTCGCGCTTCTGTGCACGCTCGCCGCGGTGGCGCTGCAGTTCCTCGAGTACACCTCGCTCAGCTTCGGCGCGGCCAGCGGCGGCTACGCGGCCGTCTTCTTCGGCTGGACCGCCTGCTACGCGGTGGTTGCCCTGATCAGCGCCCTCTGGATCGAGATCCAGGTCGCGAGCCTCGTACGCTGGCGGGCCGGGTCGGCCGAGCAGCGCGAGCGGCGCGCCGGCGTCCCCTCCGACGACGAAGTGCTGCTGCGCGCCGGCGTGGAGGCATCCTCGTTCTACTGGGCCTATTTCGCGGCCATCGGGGTGGTCGCGTTCATCGTCCTGTACCTGGTCTGACGCGGTGGACCTGAGCAACTGGTCTTGGGATCCGTCGCTCTTCTACGTCGTGCCCGCAGCGGTCCTGTACGCGCTGGGGAGCCGGCCGAAGGCGGGGCGGCCGAGCGCTCTCGAGGCGGCCGCCTTCTACACCGGGCTGCTCTCGCTCGTGATCGCGGTCGACTCCCCGATCGACTCCTACGCCGACCAGCTGCTGTGGATCCACATGCTCCAGCACATCATCCTGCTCACGGTGGCTCCGCCCCTGATCCTGCTCGGGCGCCCGTGGCCGACGATGTGGCGAGCGCTGCCCCGCCGCCCACGGGCGTCGTTCGCGCGGGAAGTCGCGAGGTCGCCCGCGCGCGCGGTGGCCAAGCCGCTGGCGGCGTGGATCCTCTTCAACGGGGCGATCATCGTCTGGCACATCCCCTCCGCATACGACCTCACCGAGCGCAACGGCCTGGTCCACGCCTGCGAGCACGCGATGTTCTTCTTCTTCGGGCTGCTGTTCTGGGCGCGGGTGATAGACAACGGCCCGCTGCGACCGCGTCTGCAGTGGCCGGCCAGGATCGCCTACATCGTGGGGGCGATGATCGTCGGGTGGGTGCTCGCGATCGTGTTCGTGGTCGAGCAGCACCCGATCTACCAGCACTACGCCGACCTTCCCAGCCGTCCCGGCGGGATCAGCGCGCTCACCGACCAGCAGCTCGCCGGCGGGATGATGTGGGTGGGTGGCTCGGTCTCGTTCACCATCGCGTTGCTCGTCTGTCTCTACAAGTGGGTGGCTCCCGAGCCCCCGGCGCGCACGCCGGTGCTCGACGCCGGGGCCTTCCCGGTCGCGCCGGGCGGCTCCCCGACGGGGACCAACGGTGCTTCCGCGCCGGCCCTGCCGGAGGTGCTACAAACGAGATGATGAGGCCGACCGGATGATCACGGTGGTGCTCGCGGCGTCGTACCTGTCGGCGTCGCTGCTGTCGATGCTCGTCCCGATCGCCACGGTGTCCGCGATCGTGGCGTGGGGCGTGGTCCTGCTCCGTCGCCACGAGCACGGCCGTCAGGACCTCGAAGCGGGTCAGCGGCCGCCTCCGGCTCCCCCGGCGGCCGAGGGGTCGCACTCGATCCTGGGGCGGTGACTGCGCCCCGGACCGGCGGCTCGGCCACGCGCCGGGGGTTCCTGTTCGCCGCCCTCGCCGGCGCCGGCGTCGCCGTGCTCGTCGTGGGCGCGCTGGCGTTCACCCGCAAGTCCGCCAACCCACCGTCCCAGCTGACCGCGCTGGCGGGCAATCCGACGCTCGATCCGGGCACCCCGATCCACGGGGTCGCGCCCGGCTTCACGCTGATCGACCAGTTCGGGCGACGCGTGTCGCTGTCCTCCTTCCACGGCAAGGTCGTGATCCTCGCGTTCAACGACCCGGAGTGCACGACCATCTGCCCGCTCACCACCACCGCGATGGTCAAGGCCAAGCGGCTCCTCGGGCCGGCCGCGGGGCACGTGGAACTACTCGGCGTCGGCGCGAACCCCGACGCGACCGGAACCGGCTCGGTGCGGGCCTACTCGCAGGCCCACGGGATGATGTACGCCTGGCACTTCCTCAACGGCCCTCTCCCGGACCTCGAGCAGGTCTGGCACGACTACGGCATCGAAGCGCGGATCGTGCAGGGGGAAGTCGACCACACCCCCGCCGTGTACGTGATCGACACCCACGGGAGGCTCTCGCGGCTGTTCGAGACGCAGATGTCCTACGCCAGCGTCGGGCAGCTCGCGGCCCTTTTCGCCCACGCGGCCTCGAGCCTGCTGCCGGGGCATCCGGCGGTGCGTTCGCAGCCCTCGTACGCCCAGATACCGCTGATCGAACCGACCTCCCGGGTCACGCTGCCGCGAGCAGGTGGCGGCAGCGTGCGGCTCGGCCCGAGCTCCAAGCCGCACCTGTTCCTGTTCTTCGACACCTGGGACTCGGAGGTGACGAACCTGTCCCGGGAACTCGAGTCCCTGAACACCTACGCGGCGTCGGCCGCCCGCGAGGGGCTGCCGCCGCTGACGGCCGTCGACGAGGCAAGCGTCGAGCCGTCACCCAGCTCGCTCCCACGGTTCCTGCACTCGCTTCCCCATCCGCTCTCCTATCCGGTCGCGATCGACTCCAGCGGACAGGTCGGGGATGGCTACAGGGTGCAGGACGAGCCGTACATGGAGCTGATCTCGCCCTCGGGGTCCTTCCTCTGGTACCACGACGTGAGCGCCGGAGGGTGGCCGACCCGCAGCAACCTGGTGGAACAGCTCCACGCCGCGCTCGCCCCGGCCCCGCGCACCCCTCCGACGGGAGCGGCGGCCCAGGCCCAGCTCGCAAGCTCTCCCGCCCCGCTGGCGGAACTACACGCCCAGGCCGGTCAGCTGCTCGGCACCGAGCGGGCGCTCGCAGCACGCCTGCACAGCCTCCGCGGCTATCCCGTGGTGCTGAACGTGTGGGCCTCCTGGTGCCCGCCGTGCCGGGCGGAGTTCCCGCTGCTGGCCGACGCGTCCGTGAAGTACGGACGCAAGGTCGCCTTCCTCGGCGCCGACACCGAAGACCAGGCGACGAGCGCCCGCTCGTTCCTCGCCGGTCACCACGTCGCCTACCCCAGCTACCAGGGCACCACCGAAGAGCTCAACGCGCTGGCCTCCTTCGAGGGCGTCCCCACGACGCTGTTCTTCGACCGCTCGGGAAAGCTCGCCTACCTGCACTCCGGCCAGTACGAGGCGCAGGGCACCCTCGACCGCGACATCGAAACCTACGCGCTCGGGGTCTGAGCGCTCATTCTTCTTCGCCGGCGAGTTCCTTCTGCTGGGCGGTTTCGATCAGGTGGAAGTCGTCGGAGCGGGTGGGGAAGGAGCAGTAGGCGTCGATCGTGCCGACGTCGCGGACCGTCCCGCCGTCGTCCCTGCAGCGCCCTTCGTTGGCGTCGTATTCGTGCTTCTCTTCGGGGGTCGCCGGCTTCGCGAGCGGTTCGCGCGCCGTGGTCCCCGTCGGGGCCCCGCGACCGGTGCCCGGCGTGGTGGTCGGGGCCACGCTCGTCGTCGTGCCCGGGGCGCCGCCGGTCGTGGAGGCGCCGGCACTGCATCCGGCCAGCGCCACACCTGCCGCCAGCGCGCCCAGCAGGAGACCCCGCGAACGCGTCCTCATCCCTCGGGACACGTGCGAATAGTCGCTGATCGCGGGCGAGCGACCCGCAGCACGCGGCCGGCCCCGCACTAGGCCGGCGTGGCCGCGTGCAGCCCGGCGGCGTCCTCGGGTGCCCCGCACAGCTGTCCACCGGCGCAGTGCGCGGCTCGCACCACCCGTCTCGGGTTCTGGATCCCGGCCGCGCCGATCAGCCCGCCGACGATCACCAGCCCACCGGCGACTCCGATCCCCACCCGGAAGGCTTCCAGCGAGGCCCTGTTCGAGCCGACGGTGATCGCGACGGCCTCCCGCGGGGGAAGCCCGGCGACGGAGGGCCGTCCCAGTGTGAGCCGCTTGGCTTCGGCGACCGCCGCCTGACCGCCCTTCGTCAACGGCCGGCCCTGGAGGCTCTGGTCGAGCGAGCTGCTGAACTGGGCGGCCACCAGCGCCCCCACCGTGACGGTCGCGATCAGGCCCGCCACCCGCGCGACGGCGTTGTTGACCGCCGATCCGATCCCCGCCTCGCTTTCCCGCACACCGGCGAGGACCGCGGCGGTGAGCGGGGCGACCGTCATCGACAGGCCGAGGGAGAACACGAGGATCGCGGGGAGCACGGTCGTGAGGTAGCTGACGTGGACCCCGACCGTCAGCAGCATCAGCATCCCGGCCCCGGCCACCAGCGGTCCCAGGCCCATGAACAGGCGCGGTCCGAGCCGGTCCGCCATCGCTCCGAAGCGGGAGGACAGGGCGAACATCACGACGCTCTCCGGGAGCAGCGCCAGCCCGCTCTCGAGCGGGGTGTAGCGGGCCACCTGCTGGAGGTACAGGACGAGGAAGAAGAACAGCGCCGACAGGCCCCCGTAGAGGGCGAGCGTCTCCACGTTTCCGACGCGGAAGTTGCGGCTCCTGAAGAGGTCCAGCCGCAGCATCGGGTCCTTCGTCCGGGACTCGTAGAACAGGAACCCCGCGAACAGGGCCAGGCCGATCACCAGGGAGCCCGTGACGGCGAAGCTCGACCAGCCGAGTCGCGGTTGCTCGATCAGCGCGAACACGGTCCCGCCGAGTCCGAGGACGCACAGCAGGGCGCCCACCACGTCCACCCTGCGGCGCGTGGCCCCCGCCGTCGCGGGGGCGGGCGGGATCGCAACGCGGATCAGCCACAGGCACGCGATCACGAGCGGGAGGTTGATGACGAAGATCCACCGCCACGAGGCGACGTTCAGGATCGCCCCTGCGACCAGCGGGCCGAGTGCCCCGGCGATCGTTCCCCAGGCGGTCCAGGTGCCGATCGCGGGGCCACGTTCGCTGGCGGGAAAGGTCGCCACGATCACAGCCAGCGAGCTGGGCGTCAGCAGCGCCCCGGCGATTCCCTGCAGAGCCCGGAACGCGACCAGGAGCCCGATCGTCGGCGCCACAGCGCACAGCAGCGATGCGGCGCCGAAGCCGCCCACCCCCAATGCGAAGATCCGCCGCTCGCCGAAGATGTCCCCGAGCGATCCGCCGAGCAGGATCAGCGAGCCGAGCGTCAGCAGGTAGGCGTTGCTCACCCACTGCTGGCCCGCGAGACCGCCGCCGAGGTCGCGCTGGATCGAGGGCAGCGCGACGCTCACCACGCTGGTGTCGAGGACCGCGATGCTCGAGCCGAGGATCGTCGCCACCAGCGTCAGGCGCGTCGCCGAGGGGCTCACACCTGACGACGCAGATCGGGGCGGGGAGGCCATCGCTGCAACAGTACGCCCGTGGGGCGGGCACACTAGGAGGATGGAGCCGGCCCCGACGAGCCCATCCGCCCGCGTTCGGGTCCGCCGCATCCCGAAGAACGCACGCTATGACCCCGAGTCCGTCCACCGGGTCCTCGACCGTGGGCG
>DATJOU010000331.1:0-9105 GCA_035506775.1 Solirubrobacteraceae bacterium
AACTGTTCGGAGTGCTCGCTGCGGGCGAGCAGCAGCAGGTCGTCCACGAGCCGGCTGACACGTGCGACCTCGGCCCGCACGAGCGACTCCACACGGCGGACCTCCTGCGCGGAGGGGTGCTCCTGGGCCGCCAGCACCTCGAGCTGACCACGGATCACGGTCAGCGGGGTGCGAAGCTCATGGGAGGCGTCGGCGATGAATTCCCGCTCCCCGGCGAAGGCCTCGGTGAGACGGTCGAGCATGTGGTTGAAGGCGTCGGTGAGGACACCGATCTCGCTCGCCTCTCCCTCACGGTGCTCGATCCGCGGGTGCAGGTCCCCCCCGTCCACCTCTGCGGCCACGCTCGCCATCCGGCGCAACGGCGCCGACACGCGTGCCCCCACGAAATAGGAGGCGATCAGGACCGCCGCCAGCGCGAGCACGCCCGCCAGCACGAACGCCCGGGCGACGCTGTCCTGGGCCCGCACCACATCCCGCAGCGGCTCGCCGGCGCCGATCGTCACCGCAAGCCCGTTGGGCAGGTCCAGCGGGACCTTCAGCAGGCGCACGTCGTCCACGTCCGGGGCCGGCACGGTCGTGAAGCCGGCCGGCGCCCGTACGAGTTTCCGCGCCAGCCGGTTCTCGTAGCGCTGGACCGTCGCCGACTCGTCGTCGTCGGGTCCCTGGGCGGCGACCAGCTCGGGGCTGTTGGACACCGTCTGCCGGCCCGGGATCACCACGAACAGCAGCCGCGAGCTGGCGCTGAACGGTTGGGTCCGCAGGTACGACTGCGCGGCCGCGCCCAGCTCGGCGTAGGAGCCCGGCCCCGCCGCCTGCAGGTTGTGCGCCAGCTCGGCCGCGTCGCCGGACAGCTCGCGGTCGATCTGCTGGCGGACCTGGGTGCCCGTTCCGCTGTAGACGGCGACGAACACGATCCCCGTGCACAGCAGCATCACCAACGTGAACCACGCGGCGAGTCGCCAGCGCAGCCCGCGCGGCGCCAGCCGTCGAGCGCGGGATCGCACCTCGCCGTTCCTCAGGGCGCGCTGCCGAGGCGGTAGCCGACGGAGCGCACGGTGGTGATCGGCACCGGAGCATCCGGGCGGCCGAGCTTGCGGCGCAGGTAACCGACGTACACGTCCACGACGTTGGTCCCCGGATCGTGCTCGTAGCCCCACACGCTGCCCAGGACCTGCTCGCGGGTAACGACCTGGTCGCGATGGCGGCACAGGTACACGAGCAGTTCGAACTCGGTCGTCGAAAGCGGTACCTCGATGCCGGCCCGCCTGACGGTGCGGGTGAGCAGGTCGATCTCGATGTCCCCGACCTCAACCGTGCTCGAGGAGGCGTTGGCCAGCGCCCTCAGCTGGGCCCGCAGTCGCGCGAGGAGCTCGACCATCGAGAACGGCTTGGCCAGATAGTCGACCGCCCCGGCTTCCAGTCCCTGGACCCGGTCCTCGATCTCTCCGAGCGCGGTGAGCACGATCACGGGCATCGCCGGCAGGGCCCGCTGGAGCGCCTGCAGCACCTCGAGGCCCCCCTTTCCGGGGAGCATCAGGTCGAGCACCACCGCGTCGAAGCGCCCGGTGAGCCCGAGCCGCTCGCCCTCGACGCCGTCGAGCGCCGCCTCCACCCGGAACCCGGCCGCCTCCAGCCCGCGGCGCAGGAAGTCCACGATCCCGGGCTCGTCCTCGATCAGCAGCACGCCCGCCGAGTCGGCTCCGTGGCCGCCCTGTCGGCGTGACCCTGCACCCGCGTCGGCGCGGGACTCCGCGGTTGCTCCCATGCTCTCAGCCAAGGATAGGCGCCGGTGAGGCCTCACAGCACATTCCATGAGACTTCTCACCTTGCGGTTAACGTCCGCTTAGGGGTCGCTCGCACACTCGCCCCATGGCCCAGACGCACGCTCCCGGCGCCCCCAGCCTGTCCGCTCCTCCCATCCCCGTCCGGGCCCGGCGCTGGCTCGGCGGCGGAACCGACGGCAACGAGCGACTGACGAGTGCCACCGGCACGCTGCTGATGGCGCTGCTGGCGGTGATCGGCGTGACGATCATCAACCTCCACCCGCTGCTGTGGGTTCACCTGTTCGTGGGGATGCTCCTGATCGCGCCGGTGTCGCTGAAGCTCGCGAGCACGGGCTACCGCTTCGTCCGCTACTACACCCGCAACCCTGCCTACCGGCTCAAGGGCCCTCCCCCACGAGCGCTGCGGGCGCTCGCCCCGCTTGTGGTGTCCACCACCCTGGTCGTGTTCGCCAGCGGGGTCGCGCTCCTGTTCGTCGGTCCCTCCTCGCGCTCGGCGTTGCTGCCGGTGCACAAGATCAGTTTCATCGTGTGGGCCGCCGTGACCGGCGTGCACCTGCTCGCCCACCTGCCGTCGCTGCCGGGCGCGCTGCGTGGCGACTTCAGCCCCCGCGACCGACTCGGCCCCTCCCTCCCGGGGCGCTCGGGGCGCCACCTCGCGCTGGCCGGATCGCTGGTACTCGGCGCGGTGCTGGCCCTCCTGACGATCCCCGAGTTCGGCCCCTGGATGCACACCCACCTCGGCCACCACCACTAGGAGTTATTCCCCGATGCGTAACCACACCACCCACACACGCGACGCCGCCCTGCGCAGGCTGAGCCGCGTCAACCGCTGGCTGATCGCCGGCAGCGTCGTCCTCACCGGAGTGCTCGCCGACGTGGCCGCCAACGCCTTCCCGGGCAAGCACAAGGCGAGCTCCTCGAGCTCGAGCACCGAAAAAGCCTCGAGCCGCACCAGCACCAGCACCAGCTCCGGCTCCAGCAGCGGCAGCCTCTCGACGCCCGAGGAGGCGCCGGAATCCAGCAGCAGCTCCAGCTCCGGGAGCGAAAGCTCGGACCCCAGCTCGTCGGGCAGCGAATCGTCCTCCGGCGAATCGTCCGGCAGCAGCTCCTCGAGCGGCGAATCCTCCTCCGGCGAATCGTCCACGAGCGAATCCACCGGCTCCTCCGAATCGTCCGGCTCCTCCGGCTCCTCCGAATCGTCGGGCTCGAGCTCCGAATCCTCCAGCAGCTCCTCCGAAGAATCCTCCGGAGCGGTCTCCTCGGGAGGCTCATAGCCGTGCTGGTGACCGACGCATCGTGCTCCAGGCGGGCGCCCGTGGGTGCCGACTGGCGGGCGCTCGGGACGACGATCGTGCTGCGGGTCGGCGAGCCCACCGGGCTCGGGCGGGCCGAGTCCGTCGTGCGCCGCGAGCTCGACGCGATCGACCGTGCCTGCAGCCGCTTCCGCGAGGACTCGGAGCTGACGGCCCTCAACCGCCGTGCCGGTTCCACCATTCGCGTGAGCCCACTGCTGCGGGAGGCGCTGGACGTGGCCCTGCGGGCGGCGGCCCTGACCGACGGTGACGTGGACCCGACGCTCGGCCGGGCGCTGGAGCTGGCCGGCTACGACCGTGACTTCGAGCTGCTCGAGCGGGCGGCTGGCGGCGAGCCCGGCGCGGCTCCCGTGCAGCGCGCTCCGCGAGTGCGGGTGCGATCGCTACCGGGCTGGCAGGCGGTAAGGCTGGTCGCCCAGACCGCGAGCGTGCGACTTCCCGCCGGGGTCAGCATCGACCTCGGAGCGAGCGCCAAAGCGTGGGCGGCCGACCGGGCCGCCGGCGCCGCGGCGAAGGAGTGTGGCTGCGGAGTGCTCGTCGGGGTCGGCGGGGACATCGCCGCCGACGGGGGGGCCCCGGAGGGCGGCTGGGAGATCTTCGTCACCGACGACCACCGTGACGGCCCGTCGGCACCCGGCGAGATGGTCACGATCCGCTCCGGCGGGCTCGCCACGTCCAGCACGGCCGTCCGGCGCTGGAACAAGGAGGGGCGCGCGATGCACCACATCATCGACCCCTCCACCGGCGAGCCGGTGCGGGGAACGTGGCGCACCGTCAGCGTCGCCGCCGGCACCTGCGCCGATGCCAACACCGCCGCCACCGCCGCGATCGTGCGGGCGGCCGAGGCGGTGCCGTGGCTGACCCGGCTCGGCCTCCCCTCCCGCCTCGTGGGCTGGGACGGGTCCGTCACGAAGGTCGCGGGGTGGCCGCTGTGAGCGGCCTGCTCGCGACCACCGGGCCCTCGGTGCTCTGGTATCTGACACGCGCCACCGGTGCCGTCGCACTGCTGCTGCTGACCGGGTCGCTGGTGCTCGGCATCGCCGACGTGCGGCGCCTCAGCTCGGCCTCCTGGCCGCGCTTCGTGGTCGACTCCCTGCACAGGAGCGTCTCGCTGCTGGCGCTGGTGTTCCTGGTCGTCCACATCCTCACCTCGGTGCTCGACAGCTACGTCTCGATCTCCGTGGTCAACGCGGTGGTGCCCTTCACCGGCTCCTATCGCCCGCTGTGGCTGGGGCTGGGGGCGGTCTCCTTCGACCTGATGGTGGCCGTGGTCATCACCAGCCTGTTGAGGGGCCGCGTCGGCTACCGCGCCTGGCGCGCGGTGCACTGGGCTGCATACGCGTGCTGGCCGTTGGCGCTCGTCCACGGCCTCGGGACCGGCAGCGACGTGAAAAGCAGCTGGCTGCTGGTGCTGAGTGTGGTGTGCGCGCTCGCCGTCCTGGCGGCCGTACTCAGCCGCGTGCTGAGCGGCTGGCCGGCCGGTGCCCCCGGGCGGCGGGCGGCCCTGGCCGTCACCGCGGCCTTCACCGTGTTCGTGCTCGCCTGGCTGCCGATCGGGCCGCTCGGCTCCGAATGGGCCCGGCGCTCCGGCACCCCCAGCTCGCTGCTGAGCCACACCACCAGCGCCACGAGCAGCTCCACGGGAAGCACCAGGTGAGCGCCTCTTCCCCCACCGCCGAGCTGCCGGTGCCCACGTCCGCCGACCCCCCGGCGGCGCTCCCCCGCCTGCTGGCGGGCATCCACGGCGAGCGCCCGCTGACGCTCTCCGAGCACCTCGACCAGCACGGCGAGGCGCCCCCGGCCGGCGGCGGGGGGCGTTCCCGTTCGCGGGCCCGGGCACGGGAGCTGATCGAGGAGGTCGAGGCCTCGGGCCTGCGCGGCTGCGGAGGAGGGGGCTTCCCAACCGCCGTCAAGCTGCGCTCGGTCGCGGCCGCCCGGGGACGGGCGGTGGTTGTGGTCAACGCGGTCGAGGCCGAGCCTCCCAGCACCAAGGACCGCACCCTGCTGCAGCTCGCCCCCCACCTCGTCCTCGACGGCGCGATCCTGGCCGCCGAAGCCCTGCGGGCCGACGAGGTGGTCGTGGCCACCGGCGAGCACGCCGGCGGGTCCTCGGCAGCGGCCTACGCGGCGATCGAGGAACGCGCCGCCGTTGGCGGGCACGGGCGTGTCGCGCTCACCCTCGCCGCCGTCAAGGGCGGCTACGTGGCCGGGCAGGAGTCCGCCCTGATCAGTGGGCTGGAAGGGCGCGAGGCGCTTCCCACCTTCACGCCCCCGCTCCCCTTCGAACGCGGCCTGCACAAGCGGCCCACGCTCGTCAACAACGCCGAGACGCTCGCCCACCTGGCGCTGATCGCCCGTCACGGGGCCCGCTGGTTCAGGACCCTCGGCACCGAGGCCCACCCCGGGTCGGCGCTCGTCACGCTGAGTGGCCCCGTCGTCTACCCGGGGGTGTACGAGATCGAGGCCGGGTCCTCGCTGTCCTCGTTGATCGACGCCGCCGGCGGCACCACCCGGGGCGTGCGCGGGGCGCTCACCGGCGGCTACGCCGGCTCGTGGGTCCCGGCCTCGGCGATCACGGAGCTGGTGCTGTCCCGCGACGGGCTCCCCGCCGCCGGAGGGAGCTTCGGCGCCGGGATCGTGCTGCTGCTGTCGGACGACGCCTGCCCCGTGGCCGAGACGGTGCGACTGTCACGCTGGCTGGCGGGGCAGAGCGCCCGTCAATGCGGACCCTGCGTTCACGGCCTGCCGGCGATCGCCGACGCGTTGGCGGCGCTGGCCTCCGGCGAGCACCGGGACGGGTCCGAGCGGCGCCTGCGGACGCTCTTCGGGCTGGCCTCCGGGCGCGGCGCCTGCGCCCACCCCGACGGCGCGGTGCGCGTGATCGCGAGCGCGCTGCGGGCGTTCACCGAGGACTTCGAGGACCACCGCCTCAACGGCCCCTGCGAGCGCTGCTCGAGGGCCGGCGAGCTGCCGCTGCCACCACGGCCAGGGCCGAGCCGGGAGGCCCGTGGGGCCCGGAGGGCGGGGCCGTGAGCCACCACGTACGGGTCAACCCGATCACCTGCGAGGCCCACGGGATCTGCGCGGAGCTGCTCCCCGAGCGGATCACGCTCGACGAGTGGGGCTACCCGATCGTGGACGAAGCCACCCTCCACGGGGAGGAGCTCGACCACGCCCGCCGCGCCGCCCGCGCCTGCCCGACGCTCGCGCTGCTGCTGCAACGCGAGCGCAGCAAGAGCCGGGTCTAGGACCTGAGAGGCCGCGGCGCGCTCACAGCACGTGGGCCGCCGCCAGCCCGGCCCAGGGGCCGTAGGGCGCGAACAGCTCGCGGACCTCGTGTTCCCCGGCCACCGCCCGGGGGTCGCCCCCGCTCAGCAGCCGGCCCGCCAGCTTGCGCAGCCCGAGGTCGCCGGCGGGGACCTGGTCGTGGCGCCCCTGGCCGGTGAGGGCGAGCATCTCCACGGTCCACGGCCCGATCCCGCGGATCGCCCGCAGGCGCCGCCAGCAACGCTCGTGGTCTGACTCGCCGGTGCCGTCGAGCTCGATCCGCCCGGCGGCGACCTCGCGTGCGACCTGCACCAGCGACCGCGCCCGCGAGCCGCCGAGGTCGAGCGACTCGAGCAGCGCCGGCGAGGTGCGGGCCAGCACGGCGGGCTCCGGGAGGTCGCGCAGGACCGCGTCCCCGCCGTGGGGCCAGCGGCGACCGAGCCGGGCCAGCAGGCGGCGCTGGATCGCGGCCGCACGCTCGTACTCGATCAGCTGCTCGCAGATCGCCCACACGAGCGCCTCGAACGGCTGCGGGCGGCGCGGGGCCCGTAACCACGGGCGGCGCCTCAGCGAAGGGCCGATCAGGCGGTCGCGGGCGAACGCCCGCAGGAACGGCCTCAGGTCGTCGTCGAGCCCGAGCGCGAAGCGCATGCGGGCGATCCCGTAGTCGGCCGCCGCCCGGCTCTCGGCGCAGGCCGAGACGCGGACGCTGCGCGGGCCCGGCTGCCACACCCGCACCCGCACGGGGACCGCCCCGTGGTGCAGGAGGCGTTCCAGGCCCTCGCCGCGACGGCGCACGATGCCGTCCAGCCCGTTCCGCCGCGGCAGCCGGAAGGGCCCCGCCGGCGTGAGGTCCGCCTGCAGCTCGACCAGCCCAGCGGCCGAGCCGGAGCCGTACCGGCTAGCGCGCGCCGCCCGGCCCGCCGAGCAGATGGACGTCGACGAGCAGCGAGCGGCTACCGACGATCTGGATCAGCTCCCCGACCCCCCCGCCGGAGTCCCCACGACGGCCGACTCGCCGGCGCCGCTGTCCGCGGGCGAGCGCCGCCGCACGCCGCTGGCGCCGGTGCACGAGGCCGATCACGGCCGCTCCCGCGACGAACCCCCCGGCGGCCGCGGCGGCCGCCTGGACCGCCGGCGTGGCCGCGCCGTAGCGGCGCAGCAGGGCACCCGACCCTTCGCCCGGGGCCGCCTGCAGCTCCTCGCCGAGCACCGGGACCGCGTCCACCAGCTCGCCGTCGGCTACGGATCCGTGTCTCTCGCCGGCCGGAATATCCCCGCTGCTCACTGCGGGGGAAGTCTAGTCTCCCCGCCGGGGCCCTCCGCCGGGAGCAGTCGCTCGTAGACCCGGTAGCGCTTGACGACCCGCCCGCCCATGCCTTCCATGCCGCGGTTCATGGCCGTGTTGGTCTCCAGGATCCAGCCCATCTCGCCGCCGTCCTGGGGGGTGCGTTCGGCGGCGTCGAAGTGCGCCTCGTAGAGCGCAGCGGCGACGCCCGTGTGCTGGTGCTCAGGTTTGACCCCGAGAAAGCCGACGCGGACGCGGTCCATGCGTTTCGACTTGGTCAGGAACTTCCACCATCCGAGCGGCAGCAGCCGCCCGCCCATCTGCTCGAGGACCTGGTTGAGGTCGGGGACCGTGATCGCCATGCCGACGACCTCGCCGGTGTCCTCTTTCTCGGCGATCATGAACCAGTTCTTGTCGTAGGCCAGCTGCAGGTCGAGGTGATACGCGTCGAGGTCGGCCTTCGAGTAGGGCACGAAGTCCCAGTTCTCCGCCCAGGCGGTGTTGTAGACGGCGGCGAAGAAGTCGAGGTCTTTGCGCAGCTGGCGGCGGCGCATCGGCCGGATCCGGATGTGGTGCTCGCTGCGGGATTTCTCGGCCATCTCCCAGATCACCGGCAGCACCCGGTCGCGCCCTGTCACCTCGAGGTTCCACATCTGCAGGTCCATCGCCTTGGTCATCCCCGCCTCTTCCATCATCTGCGGGTACCAGGGCGGGTTCCAGGTCTGCAGGATCATCGGACGCAACTCGAAGCCCTCGACCAGCATGCCCCCGTCGTCGTTGAGCGCGAAGCTCGCCGGCCCGACCATGCGCTCGACGCCGCGCCCGCGCAGCCAGTCGGCGGCCGCGTCGAGCAATGCCCGCAGGACCTCGGCGTCCTGCTCGAACTCGATGAAGCCGAACCAGCCCCAGCGCGTGTCGTGGTGATCGTTGAAGGCCTGGTTGATGCTGGCGCTGATGCGCCCGACCACGCGGCCGTCGCGGCGGGCGAGGAAGTACTCCGCCTCGCCGTGGGTGAAGAAGGCGTTCATCCGCCGGCTCAGGAACAGACGCCGCTCGAGCCGCAGCGGGGGCACCCACAGGGGGTGGTTAGCATGCAGCGCGTAGGGCAGCTCGATGAACGCCTTCAGATCGCGACTGCCCGAAACCGCCCTGACGTCGACCGCCACCGGGGAGGCAGGGTACATGCGTACACACACAGACGTTTTCGCCAAGGTCCGCGACCACGACCGCAGCGAGCTGCTGGCCGCGGCCCGCGAGGCGGACGTGCTGCCCTACTTCCACCTGCTCGACTCGCCGGCCATGCCGGTGGTCGAGATGGAGGGGGCGGCGCGGATCATGCTGGGCTCCAACAACTACCTCGGCCTGACCGGCGACGAGCGCGTGATCCAGGGCGCGCGCGACGCGCTGAACCGCTTCGGCACCGGGCTCACCGGCTCGCGCCTGCTCAACGGAA
>DATJOU010000332.1:0-3756 GCA_035506775.1 Solirubrobacteraceae bacterium
CCGGCACGGGCGACCTGCTGGCCACGGCGCTCGCGCGCGAGAGCAGGAACCGTCGCGCCGGTGAGCTGCTGGCGGCAGGGATGCCGGCCGCCGAGATCCCGGGCGAGATCGGGCAGGCCGTGGAGGCCCTGGAGTCGGTCCCCCTGCTCGCCCGCGCCCTGGAGCAGGCGGATGTCACAGCGCCGGTCACGGTCGCCCTCGCACGCCTGATCGCCGGGGAGCTGCCACTGGACAAGTGGGTGGCGCTGGTGCGGGCGACGGTCCCCCCTCCAGCCCGCTGGCGCAGCGCCCGCCACCGGGGCCGCGCGGGAGGCGGGGGCTTCTGGCGGCGGATGTGGGAGCGGCTCCGCGACCGCTGACCGGGGAGCGGTCCTCAGTCTTGCATCAGCGTGCTCAGCACGGCCTCGTAGACGCCGTCCCCGTGGGACTCCTCGGCTACCCTCACGTTGCCCACCGGGCCGATCGCCTCGCGCAGGGTCGGGTCGCGGGTGAGCGCGTTGGCGACCAGCCAGAAGACGCCCACCTCCTCGGCGCAGGCGAGGTCCTCGCGGCTGTCCCCGACCGCAAAGGTGTCCTCGCGCGAGTAGCCCCTGGCGCGGCGATGCGCCTCGACCGCCCTCACCTTCGAGGCGGCGGCCGGGAGGAGGTGGTAGCCCCGCACCTGGGGCAGGGAGGCCAGCGCCGGAGAGCGGCGGCTGACGGCCCCGTTGTCCACCAGGCGCAGGTCCTCGTGTCCGTGCTCGGCGAGCAGCCGGTCGGCCTCGAAGGCGTCCACCAGGCCCCGGAACAGGTGCGAGACCTCCCTCGAGACGTGCCACGGCTCGTGGTACTCGAGTCGCCCCTCGTAGTGCTCGAGCAGCAGCGCCGGTGCGCCGGAGCGTTCGATCTGCTCGGCGATCGTGAGCTCTCCGGGGAGCATCGTCCCCGTCAGCCAGTGCTCCTCTCCGTCGAGCACCATGCAGGCACCCGCCTCGTAGATGTAGGAGTCCTGACCAAGCAGGCGGGCGTCCTCGTGGACCTGTGCCCTTCGCCGGCCGGACATCAGCACCACCTCCACCCCGGCCCGCAGGCACGCCTGCACGGCTCGCACGCCGGCGATCGTGACCCGCCCCTCGCCGTCGTGCAGCAGTGAGGCTCCCCGCCCGAGCAGGGTGCCGTCGAGATCCAGGTACAGGCACCGCACCACCGGGCTCCTCCTCACACCAGCGCGAGGCTCGCCAGCGGCGGGCGCTCCAGCGGCGCCCCCGCTGCCGCCGCGGTGAGCCGGCCTTCCACGTGCAGGCGCCCCGCGACCGTCCCGAGCACGGTACGGGCCATCGGCTCGAGGGCGTCGAGCGACTGGTGGGGGTGGCGGTGCACGTCGAGGTCCACCTGCACGATCCCCTCGCTTCCCACCTGCCTGAAGACATCGATCAGCATCCCGATCTCGAGGCCGTACCCGGTCGCGAACGGGAGCCGTTCGAGCAGCTCCCGCGGCGCGGCCACCTCGCCCGCCAGCGGCTGGCGGATCCACCCCAGCTCGGGGAAGAACTCGGCCATCAGGGGCCTGGCCATGAGGCGGTTCACCCGCCCCCCGCCGTCCGCCTCGGATCCGTCCTGGGCCGGTCCCGGGCGCCGGTAGAAGGCCTTTGCGAACTCCACCTCCGGCTCGCAGCAGACGGCCCCGATCAGGCCGGTGGCGAAGTGCTCGGAGAAGTCCTCGGTGTCGGCATCCAGGAAGCACACGACGTCCCCGTCGAGCACCGACAGGGCCCGCCACAGGGCATCCCCCTTGCCGAGCACCGGGCCCAGCCGGGGTAGCAGCTCCGCCTCCTGATGGACCGTGGCGCCGGCTGCGGCAGCCCGGGCGGCGGTCCCGTCGAGGGAGGCGGCGTCCACCACCACGACCTCGTCCAGCACGCCCGCCTCGCGCAATCCCAGCAGCCGCTCGACGATCGCCCCGACGGTGTCGGCGCACTCGCGGGCGGGCAGGCATACCGACACGCTGCGGCGGCGCTCGGCCGCGATCCGCTCGCGCGTGAAGCTGGAGTGATGAAAGGTCCGTCCGTGCGGGAAGCGCTCGCCGGGGGTGCCTGCCATCGCCTCTACTATCTCATCCCCTTGGCCCTGGACCGGACCATCGAGCCGTGGAGCGCGCTGCTGGACGCGGGCCGCGGCGACGGCCGGCTCGTGCGGGAGGCCAACGAGGGGCCCAGCGAGGGGCGGCTGACCGAGCTTCCCCCGGAGCTGCACCCGGACGTGCTCGCCGGGCTGGAGAAGGCCGGGATCGAGCGCCTGTACTTCCACCAGGCGGAGGCCCTCCGGGCGGCGTGGGAGGGCCCGCTGATCGTCACCACGGGGACCGCCTCCGGGAAGTCTTTGTGCTTCAACCTGCCGACGCTCGAGGTCCTCTGCCGTGACCGTCGTGCGCGGGCCCTGTACCTGTACCCCACCAAGGCCCTGGCCCAGGACCAGGCCCGGGCGCTGAACTCGCTGGGGCTGCGCCGGCTGCGGTGCGCGATCTACGACGGCGACACCCCCCGGGAGGCCCGCGCGCAGATCCGCCGCACCGCCAACGTGGTGCTCACCAACCCGGACATGCTCCACGTGGGCATCCTCCCCAACCACGGGGCGTGGGCCGAGATGTTCGCGAACCTCGCGGTGGTGGTGGTGGACGAGGCCCACGTGTACCGGGGCGTGTTCGGCTCCCACGTCGCCAACGTGCTGCGGCGGCTGCGCCGGATCGCCGCCGCCTACGGGACCGAGCCGCGCTTCCTGCTCAGCTCGGCCACGATCGCCAACCCGCAGGAGCTGGCCGAGCGGCTCACGGGGCTGGAGGACGTGCAGCTGATCTCCGAGGACGGGGCCCCCGCCCCGCGCCGGCGGATCGCGGTCTGGAACCCCCCGCTGGCCGACGAGGAGCTCGGCACCCGTCTGTCCGCGCTCGGGGAGGCGGCCGAGCTGCTGGCCGAGCTGGTCCGCCGCGGCTCCCGGGCGATCTGCTTCGTGAAGTCCCGCAAGGGGGTGGAGGTGTTGAGCGTGCTCGTGAAAGGACGCCTCCAGGACGAGGACCCCGAGCTCGCCGAGCTTGTCTGCCCCTACCGGGCCGGCTACACCCCCCAGCAGCGGCGGGAGCTGGAGGGGCGCCTGATGCGGGGCGAGCTGCGGGCGGTGGTTACCACCGACGCGCTCGAGCTGGGGATCGACATCGGGGAGCTCGACGCCGCGGTCGTGGTCACGTTCCCGGGCACGGTCGCCTCCCTGCGCCAGATGTGGGGCCGGGCCGGGCGCCGCGGACGGGGGCTGGCCGTGTACGTGGCCGGCGAGGATGCCCTCGACCAGTTCTTCTGCCGCCACCCCGAGGACTTCCTGGAGCGGCCGGTGGAGGCCGCCATCCTCGACCACGAGAGCACCCCCATCTATCGCTCCCACCTGCTGTGCGCCGCCCACGAGGGGCCCCTCGGAAGCGACGACGCGGAGTTCCTCGGGCCCCGCTGGGAGGCCCACGCGGAGGCACTCGAGAGCGCCGGTGAGCTGCGCCGCCGGGGCGTCACCGGCACCTTCGTGCCGCGGCGCCCCGATTCCTACCCGGCCGCCGAGGTGTCCCTGCGGTCGGCCTCACCGGAGAGCTTCACGATCGTGGACGTCTCCTCGGGGGAGCTGCTCGGCACGACCGAGGCCGCCAGGGCTCACAGCACGATCCACGAGGGCGCCGTGTACATGCACCTCGGCAGCTCCTACGAGGTGAGGGCACTCGAGCTGGAGAACCGCAGAGCG
>DATJOU010000333.1:0-3346 GCA_035506775.1 Solirubrobacteraceae bacterium
GCTGCTCATCTGGTGCGCGGTGGGCCTGGCGACCGCGATCACCGTCTACCTGACCGACGCCTCGGCGACCGTGAGCGCGCTGCTCGTGGGCCTGGCGGTCCTCACCGGGGCGATCGGCTGGTTCGCCGCCGAGCAGGCGAGGGTGGCCCTCGAAAAGGCCAACGAACGACGCCACCGGGAGCTCAAGAGCGCGCTCGTCGAGCTCGAGGTCGCCCAGACGGAGACCGTCAGGAGGCTGTCGATGGCGGTTGAGTTCCGCGACGAGGACACCGGCAAGCACGTGGAGCGGATCGGGCGCTTCTCCGTCCTGCTGGCCGAACAGATCGGGATGGACAGCGAGTTCTGCAAGCGGATCCGCCACGCGGCTCCCCTCCACGACGTGGGCAAGGTCGCGATCCCCGACCACATCCTGCTCAAGCCCGGACCCCTCACCCCCGAGGAGCGGGCGATCGTCGAGACCCACACCGAGGAGGGCTACCGGCTCGTGCGTGGCTCCTCCTCGGCGATCCTCGACATGGCCGCGACGATCGCGCTCAGCCACCAGGAGAAGTGGGACGGCACCGGATACCCCCGCGGACTGAAGGGCGAGGCGATCCCGATCGAGGGTCGGATCGTGGCCGTGGCGGACGTGTTCGACGCGCTCACCAGCGACCGGGTCTACCGCCCGGCCTTTCCGCTGGAGGAGGCGATCCGGATGATGCGGGAGGAGCGTGGGACGCACTTCGACCCCGTGCTGCTGGACGCCTTCATGGAAGTGCTCGAGGAGCACGGGACCGACGGGCTCGAGGGTGTGCCCCCCGACCCGACGGCGCTCGTTGAGAGCACGCTCGAGACCTTCGTGACCGCGCTCGGACGGGGCGAAGCCGAGACCGCCGAGGAAGCGATCGCCGCCGCCATCGAGGGCGGTGTGACGCCGACGATGCTCCACGCGGAGGTGATCGGGCCGTCCCTGAGGCGGGTGAGCGTGCTCCAGGCGTCGGGTGAGATCGACTCCGACCGGGAGCGGAGGGCGCTGTCGATCATCAAGCGTGTGCTCGCCACCCTCAGCCGGTACATGACCGCCGAAGCCAAGCCTACCCGGGAGCGGGTGCTGGTGGCGAGCGTGGAAGGGGACTCCCACACGCTCGGCCTGCAGATGGTCCACGACCAACTCGCGGCGGCCGGGTTCCGGACGATGCTCGACACCGACCTGGCCCCCGAGGACCTGCTCGAGACGGTCGCCACCCGTCACCCTGACGTGGTGGTGGTGGGGGATCCGGTCCACGAGATAGAGGACTCCGTGGAGATCGCGATCCGGGACCTGCGCTCCCAGCACCCGGAGATCCCGATCGTGCTCGGAGGACCCGCCGTCGGGGGACACCAGCCGGTGGACGAGCTCGACGGGGTGAGCGTGCTCGAGCGGATCGACGAGTCGGTCCACGTGGTCGAGGACCTGCTCGCAGCGCCCGTCACGCGGGTCTGACGCTCCGGCTGCACGGGCGACGGTAGATTGCCCGCCTGAATGGCTGAACGGGCGATCGTGACCGGAGGTGCCGGGTTCATCGGGTCCCACGTGGTGGACGCCCTGCTCGCCCAGGGGGACGAGGTGACGGTCGTGGACGACCTCTCCTCGGGGGACAGGGCGAGGGTGGCCCCGGGGGCCGACCTGAGGGAGCTCGACGTGGTGGACCTGGAGCGGCTGCGGGAGCTGGGCCGGGAGGTGCGCCCGCAGGCGATCTACCACCTCGCCGCCCAGGCCAGCGTGGTGGCTTCGGTGGAGGACCCGCTCAGGGACTGCGACGTGAACGTGAAGGGGACCCTCAACGTCCTGGAGGTGGCGCGGGAACACGAGGCTCCGGTGGCATTCACCTCCACCGGGGGAGCCCTCTACGGGGACGCGGCCCCGAGGCCGACGGCCGAGGACCAGATCCCCGCGCCCCTGTCCCCGTACGGGTCCTCGAAGTGGGCGGCAGAGGCGTACGTGAAGACGTGGTCGCTCTCCCACGGGATCCCCAACGCCACGATGAGGCTCGGGAACGTGTACGGGCCCCGCCAGAGCCCCCACGGGGAGGCGGGGGTGGTGGCGATCTTCACCCACCACCTGTACGTGGACAGGGCCCCGAGGCTGTACGGGCACGGGAAGCCGACGAGGGACTACGTGTTCGTGACCGACGTGGTGGACGCGCTGCTGCGGGCCCGGGGGAGGGCGGGCACCTTCAACGTCGCCACCGGCACCGAAACCGACGTGGCCACCATCTGGAGGGAGCTCTCGCAGGCGGCGGGGAAGTCGATCGAGCCCCAGCTCGAGGACCTGAGGCCGGGGGAGCTCCAGCACAGCTGCCTCGACGCCGGGCTGGCGGAACGGGAGCTGGGGTGGGCGGCGAGGACCTCGATGTCCGAGGGCCTGCGCATCACCTACGAGGCCCTGATCGAGGAATTCGAGTCCCAGGGGGGACCGGACTAGGGTTGCAATAGGTCTCCCGGGGGGTTATCGGGGTTGCCCCCGATGCCGATGTGGGCCCCGTGGGAGCCGCCCGAATCCCCAAGCTCGCCGTTGTCGTGGCAGCGGCCCTGGTGCCGTGGGTCCTCGCCTCCCCGGCCCACGCCATCCACGGGGCCCCGGGGGGAGCCGCCGCTCCGACAGAATCGGAGTCCTCGGCCACCACCAGGACAGGGGCGGCCCTGGTCCCGTACCGGCCGGCCGGAGCCCACCCGGTGCTGACCGCGCTGTCGGTTCCCAAGACCTCGACCGTGGGCAAGCCCCCGAAGGTGACGCTGCGGGTGAGCGAGCCGGGCGTGGGGACCGTGTACGTGAAGGTCAAACTCACGCCGTTGGCCGGCACCCCGGGTTCGCCGCTGCTCGTGCGGATGGGATGGGTCCACACCGAACGGACCCTGACCGTGGCCTGGCCGTCGGGGGTCACCTTGGCCGCCGGGAGCTACCACGTGCTCGTGACCGGCGAGGACCACAACCGGGCCGCCCTCGTCGAGCTGGCCCACATCTCGAGGGTCGTGAGGCTAGAAGTCAAGGCCCCGGCGCCGGCGACGTCGCCGAGCACCCCGCCCGCGACGACGGCCCCCGTCGCCGGGATCCCCAGCCCGGCCCAGTCGGCCGCCGAAGGAGCCGTGTTCCCGGTCCAGGGAACGTTCAACTTCGGGGGCCCCGAAAACCGCTACGGGGCTCCCCGGGACGGCTACTTCCACGAAGGCCAGGACGTGTTGACCGCCGAAGGGACCCCGGTCGTGGCCCCCTACCCCGGGACGATGACCTACGTGACCTACCAGGCGGGAGGTGCCGGGTACTACCTCGTGGAGCACACCCACGTGGGCTTCGACTTCATGTTCGCCCATTGCGAGGCCAACTCGT